>SKYY01000201.1 GCA_007127665.1 Balneolales bacterium
CCGGCGGCGGTCCATGGTATTAATTGATGTGATTGATGGATGTGATTGAGCAACTACCTGCTGTTCAGGAACTGATTGAAAGCCTCCGCCGCCTCGCTGCTCTGGAAGAGCGAATTGTGTCCATACTCCGCCAGATCCAGAAAATGCGCTTCGCGGCAATCGGTACACTCCTCTATCTGCCGTTTGAAAACCGGCCATGAGTGCATTTGGATCCGTGAATCATCCAAGCCCTGCACAAAAAGGATATCCCCCAGGAAACCACTCGTGAAATTGAGCAAGGATCTTGCAAAATAGGCATCGGGGTTGGATGCGGTTGTGCCATAGGCATTTCTCAGGCCCGTGCAGGCGATTCCCGCCGGCATCCGGCCCTCTTCCTCAAGCTGACATCGAAAGATCAGGTTCAACGGACCGGGGGCATTGGCGACCACGCCATGCGTTTCGTGCATGGTGTTCAACCGGGTCACCAGGTATCCACCCTGCGAATGTCCCGCCAGAAAAATTTTATTGATGTTGATACCCAGCTCACTTTCAGCCCGGTTCTTCATCCACAAAAGTGCCGCTTCGGAATGCGCGATATTGTCCCCGATGAGAAGGTTTTCTTCGGGATAGACGACACTTGCGATCATCATATCATCGCGGTCGAGGATCCGCTTGAAGCCGTTGAGCGCATTGTTGGCCGCTTCCAGTATCTTGTCGTCAAACCAGACGGTGCCATGATAGACCATAAGCACGTCAAGGTCATCGTTTGCCGGTTTGTCGATGACCACATCCACCGACACACCATCATAGGAGACGGTTTTTGTGGTCCTGTAAGCGCCGTTTCCGGACGTATCGGCCTCAAGGCTCTCTTTGCCGCATGACACGATGGCGATCAATAAAATAAGAAAGAGGCGCATTTGTTATTTTTACGTAAAGCAGGGCCGTATCCTAATCCCTTTCCACCTCAAAGGATACTTTGGCAATAACGCCGTAGGAGACAATTTTGTTATCCTGTACATCTGCTTTCATGTCCTTGACGTAAACGGACTTGATGTTTTTTATGGTTTTGGAGGCCTCTTTCACAACGTTGGCAACCGCATCGTCAAAACTTTTCTCCGATCCGCCAATGAGTTCTACAACTTTTACGATAGTCATAACAAACCTCGTTTTGATTGCTGTTTACATTCTCAAAGAACAGGTTATTTTAGCAACTGCAATATTCTTGTGGATAAGCACTTGCCATAAATAACAGGTTCTATTTTGAACAACAATCGCGTATGGACCATCATTCGGAGATTGGTGGGATCACGGCCAATTTATATCCGGTAAAAGCAGCCGGCAAGAGTATGCCGGCTAGCGAGAGTACGCCTGAAGTAAGAGTACGCCTGAAGTAAGAGTATGCATGGAGCAACAATATGCCGGCTAGCGAGCGTATACGGAAACGGAAACAGGATGCTTGGCCGGAGATTCTCGGAATTGACAGAACTCTTCTTTCAGTTCACAAGGTTTTTGTAGATCCTGCCGCCTTTCATGATCACGAGGAAATTGTTTTCCGGATCAGCAATCAGCTCCAGGTTTTCCAGCGGGTTGCCGTCAACGAGCAGCAGATCGGCCAGGGCACCTTCCTCCACCACGCCCAGCCTGCCCTGGTAAGGGCTTCTCAGACCAGAGAGTGCCAGCATCTGCGCATTGTCATAGGTGACCATTTTCAGTATTTCTGCTGTGTTGAACCATTCCTGGAGCAGGAGGATGTTGCTGTTCTGCTCCCTGTTGAGTGCCGGCTCAAAGAGGAAGTCGGTTCCCCAGCCCAATTTAACTCCCAGTTCTTTGGCCATGGACCACATCCGGGGCTGCCCCTCGATCACCGGTCTTCTTTTCTCTATTCTTTGCGGATCCATATTTGTCGTACTCGCCCGAAGCACCTGTGTACTGAGCCAAATATCGTTATCGGCCATCATCTGAAGCGTCTCCTTGTCGAGGAGCTGGCCGTGCTCGATCACCCTGACTCCGGCCTCAATGGCTCGCTGGATGGCCCGAGGGGTGTAGGCGTGCACCATGACGTAAGTGCCCCAGTCCTCAGCGGCCTCTACGGCGGCTTTCATCTCGTCAAGGGTGTACTGGGTCACATCCACCGGGTCGTAGGCAGATGATGTGCCCCCACCGGCCATCAGTTTTATCTGGCTGGCTCCGAAACGAAGATTCTCACGTGTTGCAGTGAGCACCTCATCACGTCCATCGGCGATGAACGTGGCGCCCAGGACTTCCGCACGGGAAGGCTGGCCAAAAAAGCGCCGGGAGCGCTCGCTTGGAAGTCGGAAATCACCATGCCCGGCAGTCTGGCTGATGGTGGCACCGGACGGCCATACGCGCGGACCAGGAACCTGTCCATTGTCAATGGCATGTTTGAGTTCGAAAATGGGTCCGCCGGCATCGCGCACAGCTGTGAAGCCGCGCATGAGCATCTCCGTGGCACCGGCTGCTGCATTTTGCGCCGCCTGCTCCGGAGTCAAGCCAGGGTCCATGAGCTGTTCCATGGTCATGGAACCGAATGTAAGGTGCACGTGTGCGTCAATAAGCCCTGGCATTAGCGTACGACCCTCTCCGTCGATGCGCGTGATGTTGTCACCTTCCACATCAAAGGGCTCGGCCGAAATGCGCTGGATGGTATTCCCGTCCACCAGCACAAAGGAGGGCGGCGAAAGGCTTTCGTAGTGGCCGTTGAAGATGCGGACGTTTTCGATGAGAATCGGCCCGTGCTCGTGTGCATGAGAATTTCGGGGTGAAAGGATCATCAGCGTCGCTGCCATTGTTAGAAGCAGCAAGGGTAGGAGACTTTTCATATTGGTGGATTTTGCATTTCATGAAAGCGTTAGCGGCCCCTGCTGATGGCATTTGCCGCTTACCTATGGCGTTTGCCCCTGCTGGTGGCATTTTGGTTTTCCGTGAAGTTGGTGCAGCTGGTCATAAAGATCACCGCATCCCGATTTGCTGCAATTTGCTCATATCCTGTGAAACATCAGGACCATACGGCAAACATCAGTCGATCGAAAATCATTCCTGATGCTTTTGGAAGGTCACGATCAGCTCGCCGTTTTCATCCTGAAGAAAAAGCTTTCCGTCCTCTACTTTCCATGCCACCACCTGCGAAAGTGCCTGAAGGTAGGCGAATTCGAAATCCATTACCGGTTCTGTGCAAGCCATTTGGGTGGATGCGACATTGCCAATAGCCAGGCGGCCATCCTCAATCGAATATCCCCCGAAATAGTTGTTGCAACCGCCGTTACCGTGGAAACTGCCATCCTCTGTCGAGAGCCGGATCCAGGGTTCCTCCCGAAGGCCAGGATCGTCGGCAGGCGTTTCTCCGTGTACCGAAGAGACGGTCCAACGGATGTCTTGAAAAACGGTGTCAGCGCCTTGCGTTTCGGCAGGATCACCGTTTCCGTTGCCGCAAGACGCTGATAGCAACAGAAACACCAATATCAAGGACAAGGGAGGCAGATTCATTTGCATTCTTCCATTAGATTTGTGTTTATAAATTCATAATATTTTGGCATGATACGCACAGGTCAAAGAAATATGCAAGCGCAGCAGACATGCCGCATCCTCCTGCCCATCTTGGGCTATATACCGGGAATCGTGCATGCTGTGTGGATAAAATTGCCAAGTATGACTGATCGAACTGCCGCCAGTCTTCAACTAGGTTTGCATGATCGGTCAATGACCGGGCTGGAGCCCGGACTCACAGGAGCATGATTAAAACGTCATGGGCATTCTATGTGACGATATGAATCCAAAATTTTAAACACATGAACCGAAGGTCGCAAAGCGCTATGAACATGACAGCCTCCGGGTGACACACAGGAGGATGATTAAATCCTGTCATGTGAATTCATTCTGACCATATGAATCATAATTAATTTAAACA
>SKYY01000093.1 GCA_007127665.1 Balneolales bacterium
CTTTTTATCCTGTTAACGGCGGCCATCTGGTTTTGCTACGTCCTGATGACCTATATTCCGTTTACGGCATTTGACCTGCACACAGAATATGGGCTTGGGATGCGCGAGGCGCTTGTCATCACAGTGATATCCGCCCTGGGGATTGCCCTGCCCTCTCCGGGTGGCATAGGCACCTACCACTGGTTTGTAAGCAGGTCCATGCTTCTGCTTTTTGCCGTGCCGGAAGCGGCAGGTGTGGCTTACGCAATTGTTACGCATTTGGTAATGATGATCATTATTTTAATCACAGCACCAACGCTGCTTATTGCACACAGGGCCGGATGGCTAAAGAAGCTGCAATTCGGACAGGGTACCGGCCCAAAGTATTCGGAGAGGGCACGGGCCCGGAGCATTCGTAAGGGCGGCGGCCCAAAGCATTTGTAAATATGGAAAAGCGCTCGTAAATAAAAAAACTTCAGATACAGACGCTCATGTCAGATCTTACGTTTATAATCTGTTCCCAGGAATCTTTTTTTTAACCGCATGAATCCCATCAGGTACATTCCATTTTTTATTGCAGCATTGCTTGTTGCAGTTGTGCTGCCGGCAGCGGCGCAACAGGACGGTGCTTCCTCCCTTCTTCCCGATATAGATCCGCAGGACATAGAGATCAGGGGTGACTTTGAAGTGCGTTTCCCCGGTCTTGCCCGGCAGCCGGTGCTCGGTTTCAGTCCGCGTCCACCCGTATTCCGCGTTGATCCGGACCGCATGCCATTCATGGAAACGGACGAAGAGATCGTGGCAACCATTCCGCTGAGCGACCTTGAGCCTGCCCTGAGACCTGAAAAGAACTTTATCCGTTTTGCCGAACGACAGCGCCTGTATGCCTATGGTGGATACGGATCATATGGCAGTCCCGAGCTCAGGGTTTTTGCAGAGGCACCCGTCCGTGATAATGAAAGCATCTCCCTTCAGCTCGGGCATCAGTCCAGCAGCGGTGACCGTGATTTCTCATCCTTTCGGGATATGGCAGGTGACCTGCAGTGGACCCGCTTGTCCGGAAACAATCGCTGGGGAGTCGGTATTTCCGGGTCATCCGCATTCAATTATTCGCCCGTTCCCGTTCGCTCCGGTGTGGAATTGCCGGGAGTGCCGGGACCCCCTCCGGATACCACCGTTCCGGATCCGCTCCGGATTTCCCACAACACGCTCGGAATGAAAGCTCGCTGGCAGCAACTGACGAACGCCTATCGGGGATGGCAGGCCTCGGCCGCCGTCAACCGGTTTGCGGACCGGACCGGCAGCTATCCTGATGAAGATGACGCCACAAGTGAGACGCGCTACGAAGTGCATGTCAATCGCTTTTGGGAGGGCACCATGATAGAGCAGGTTTTCGGACTTCAGTTTCGGGCGACCGGCTCGGTCTACGAAACCGGCCTCGATGGAACCCAATACTGGCTCAACAATAATATCGGCGTCCGGTACCGCCATACTTTCAGCAGTTTCCACCAGGTGGAGGCATGGCTGAGGTTCTATCAGCTCTACGATCCGGTGAACGACGTTGACCTGTACCTTTATCCCGATATCCACTATCGCTTCAAGGGAGCCGGCCGATTCTCTGTCCAGATGCGTTTGCGTGGATTTGTCAATGACCCCTCGCTTGAATCCCTTCACCTGCAAAACCGTTTCACCCTCAACAATGACCGGGAACTGGAGCATGAGCGCGGACTCCATATCAACCTTCACTCAGGTGTGGATATTTGGAACGGTATTGAACTTTACAGCGGGCTTGACTACTGGCAATACTACAACCGGGGCTATTTCACACGCTGGGGCGATCCCGCCATGCCATTATACAGACATCAGTACGTCGGAGAGGCCACGCATGTGGAATGGTACACCGGCCTTTCCAGGGTCTTCCGGACCTGGCGGACGACCATGGCAGCACGAATAGGATTGAATTACACCAGTGCGGAAGAGGATGTCATACCATCGGGAGAAATTCCGTATGTTCCAAGATGGAAAGGTTCTGTTCTGGTCACGACAAATCCCGTATCATGGTTCGGATTTTCGGGATGGATGGACCTGTCCGGCAAGCGCAAGACACTGGACGGGGAATCCCTTGACGGTTTTGTGCAACTGGGGGCCCGTACAGATATTCGCGTCCATCCACGATTTGGAATATATCTCAAAGCACGGAACATACTGAATCAGGAATACGAAGTCTGGCAACAATACCAGGAGCTGCCATTCCAGATTTACGGAGGAATTACATTGCATTGGTGAAACATATGACAGAGAAAAAAAACGAGAAGGAAATCGTTGCTGTTCTGGCAGGTAACCTGAAGAAACATGGCAAGGCTCAGATAAATCGGCTCGGCACCTTTTCAGTATCACATCAGAAGCAGAAGCAGCATCAGGAAAAGGATGGTCGTATTGTCATGAAACCGCCGGCAGATATTATTACATTCACACCGGAAAAATAAGGGGCCCATGAAATTGAACCACGATGAATTCGTAGCATTGCTGGCCAAAGCGCTGGGAAGTGACAAGAATGAGGCATCACGTGCACTGGAGTCATGGGTGGATGCGGTTCTCCTTGAAACAGAAAAAAGTGGTTCCAGCAGTGTCACAGGATTGGGGACGTTCCGTAAAACGGAAGACGGATCCATGATTCTGGAACCGGACCAGTCCCTGGCAATGGAAGTGAATCACAAGTATGCCGGGATGAGTCCCATCGAAATATCCCCGCCGAGTTCCGTACCGCCCGAATCGCAAGAGGTGTCTGAGGATAAGCTGCAGGAAGCAGTTTCGGAAGAAACCAGGGATGATACTGATCAGGAAACAGATTCAGAAACAGAATCAGAAAAAGAAAAGGAAAAGGAAAAGGAAACGGCCCCCGGTTTTGCCGCCAAAGCGTATCCCTACAGGGAACCTTTTGCTCGACGTGTGTATGAAGCAGATGATAGTGATGACGAGGATACCAGCGCCGGGCCGTTCGGCTTTTCCAGGCAATCTATAAAAAAACTCTTCAGGTATGATAACTGGGACAATTCGGAAAAGATGATATGGTTGATTCCGATTGCCGCTATGTTGATTATCGCTTTGTTGCTTTTTTTTCATTTCGACGGACAGCGTCTGAGCCGGACGCATCTCGGTGACCAGCCCGTTGTTCAGAATGAGATACCCGTCCCGATTCCGGAAGAAGACGAAGGGGACCGGGTCATACAGGAATTTGTACCATCCCCCGATCCGGTTGATGAAGTGGCTCCGCCGCCGGACTTGGATGTGACTCCGGAACCGGTTGAAGATGCAGCCACCGAGCCGGCAGATGAGGTGATTCGTGATTTTGCCCTGCCCTATGGCTTGAAGGGTCCGGAAGATGAAGTGCTGATAGGCGCCTATACCATTGTGGTCCATTCGCTTAGAAATGAGCGAAAGTCCGAGATCGAAAAAGAGCGGCTCGAAAACCAGGGCTACAAGGCAACGCGCTGGTCGGCGGAGCTGCCAGGCGGAATTACCACATACCGGGTAGGTATCGGACAGTTTCAATCGGTATCAGATGCAGAAAGGGCCGTCGAGGAACTCCCCGAACCCTTCCGGAGCAATAATTTTATCATCAGAATTCGTTAACACTTTCAAACGCAAACCTTAACAATCAAACGGCACTAAATGACACCGGTCACCCTGTTTCTCTCTGCACTCCTGTTCCAGAACGGATTGGTGGAGGATACCCTGCAGCCGGCAGCGGCTACCCCTGAAAGAATCACCTGGCTGCAAATGCTTGCAGAAGGTGGATTTGTGATGATCCCCACCACCCTGCTCTCACTTCTTGCGATATATGTGATTGCCGAGCGATGGCGCGTGTTGTCCAATTCGCGGATGGAC
>SKYY01000158.1 GCA_007127665.1 Balneolales bacterium
GTTACACCGATAATTACACCGACGGTGAAGAGGCCGAGGGACGCATCCCCCCGAAAAGCATCATTATTCACCGCTATTATGAGCAGGCGGACCGTGATATCGGCACCGGGGAAGGTGCGCCGTCCATCGAAGAGGCCGCAGAAAGTCTCAGCCGGCTGATCATGAAGACGAGGGAGCAGGTATGCGGAGATGACGCGGAAGAGCGCGGGCGATTCCGGGTACATTTGGTCGCGCACTCCATGGGCGGGCTTATCGTGCGCTGTCTGCTGCAAAACAGCAGTATCGGCTTGGCGGAAGCGAAAAAGCTGGTGGACAAGGTGTTTACCTATGGCACGCCGCACAACGGCATCGAAATACGCGGGGTGAACGTGCCCAGGTTCCTGGGTGGATGGGATATCAACAACTTCAACCGGCGCCGCATTGCGGAATACCTGCAGCTACCGAATCATGACCGGGTGGATACGCTCAACGGCACATTCCCGGAATCGCGCTTTTTCTGTCATGTCGGGTGCAATCACATGGACTACAATCTGTCGCGGTTGGCCGTAGGGCCCATGAGTGACGGCCTGGTGCTGATCAAGAACGCAAGTATCAAGGGTGCGCCGCGCGTCTACACCAATCACAGCCACAGCGGCCACTTTGGGCTGGTGAATTCCGAAGAGGGATACCAGAACCTGACCCGCTTCCTGTTTGGCAATGTCATGATCAAAGCGGTTCTGGAAGTAGAAGAGCTGCCCCTGCCACCGACGGTCCGCAAGGCGCACGAATCGGGGCGCCAGGTGCGTGCCTCCTACTTCTTTGAATCGACGGTGATGCCGCGAGGCGGTCGATTTCGTTTGAGTGACCGGCGCACGGAGACCAATTCCGCCGTTTTCCGCAAGTTTGATGAGCTTTTCCCCGGAAAAAAAGCCTCTGGGGGCCGGGGATCAGACAGTAAAGGATCGGATGTTGGCGGATCAGACAGCAACGGTTCGGATGGCGGCGGATCAGACAGCGCAAACAGGAAAATGCCGGTACTGTTCAGCGTATTCCTGGATACGTCTAAAATTGAGACCGGGCGCACCCTGGTTGTCACGGTGGACCTGTCTGTCCGGTCGACCGAATACCGTATCAGCGGCAACCTGTTCACAAGGCAGCGAATACCCGAAGAAAACCTGTTCCGGGATAAGATTACGCTTCACGCCGCGCAAAGCGGGGGAAAATGGCGACTCAGATACAACCTGACGGATGAAGAATGGGGCGAGAACCGGGGCCGTGCAGCCGGATTTGGTAAAGGGATGTTCTCTATTCCGCTTTCATCCCGTAAAGGGTTCCGTGGCAACTTGTTGGTACAACCCGAAGATTTGCGCTGACACGCACAAAAAAGCCCGTAATTTGGAAAATTTCTGAAATCATTTGGGATGGATATCTTATATTGCATTGATTCTCCATCTACTTTAATATGCAAAGTAAGAAACCCGGCGTTTACATTCGTGAGATTTCAACCCTTCGACTATCTGTAGCTGGTGTAGAGACGGCGATACCTGCATTTGTCGGTTACACAGAAAAAGCCGAGAGGGTAGGGGAAGGTGCGTCCTTGCATATGCATCCGAAACGCATTTCCTCTTTCCGTGAATTCCGGGAAATGTTTGGCGGTCCAAAGCCGGAGCGTTTCTCTTTTAACATCATTGATACCTACAATAACAGAGGGGAGCTCTCCAACCGGCAGTTTACATCAAAAATCAGCCCTGATGCACCCTCGCCTTACAAGTTATTTTACAGTCTGCAGTTGTATTTCAGTAATGGGGGCGGGCCGTGCTATATCGTTTCCGTAGGTACCTATGAGGATGAGATTATACTGGGGTGTACCAAAAAAGGGACGGGATTGCTGGGTGGGCTACGGGTGGTTGAGCAGTTGGATGAGCCCACACTTCTCGTATTTCCTGATGCTGTTTCCCTGAATACGGTAAAGGAATATGGCGCAATGGTTAAAGAGGCGCTGGCACAATGCAGACGCTGCCGTAACCGGTTCACTATTATCGATAAATACGACGACCAGACCACTTTGAGTGAGTTCCGCGCGGCCCTTGATTCAAAACATCTTGATTACGGCGCAGCTTATTATCCTTTTCTCCGTTCGACGTTTAATTTTGAAATTGACAAAAGCTCTGATGATATCCAGCATATCATCAAGGGGGATCCGGCGGAGCAACCCGCAAACTACGGGGATGTCCGCGATATGTCGGAACTGGAGGAGCAGCATCCACATATATACCGGTCGCTCCTGGCAACTACACGCAGGGAATATGTCGTGTTACCGCCTTCCGGCGCCATTACCGGGGTATATATCAAGGTGGATCGCAATCGCGGCGTATGGAAGGCTCCGGCCAACATCATGATCGATGCGGTTCTGGAACCCGTCACTCCGATCACCGGAGTGATGCAGGCACACCTGAACGTTGATGCTGCTGAAGGAAAATCCATCAACGCCATTCGATCCTTCCACGGTCGGGGTACGCTGATTTGGGGAGCGCGAACACTGGCGGGCAATGACGAACAATGGCGGTACATTCCTGTGCGCCGGCTTGCCATGTATATCGAAGAGTCTGTCCGTAAGGCAACCAGCTTTGTGACCGATGAACCCAACATAGTCCGTGTCTGGGTGCGCTTGCGGATTATGATTGAGCAGTTCCTGATTGAGTTATGGCACGCCGGTGCCCTTGCAGGAACGGCACAGTCCGATGCTTTTTTTGTACGGGTAGGTGTAGGTGAGAGTATGTCACCAAAGGACGTTGAGCAGGGCCGGCTCATCATCGAGATTGGATTCGCTGCTCTTCGTCCTGCTGAATTTGGTGTTATCACAATCACTCACCAGGTCGAAAAGACGGATCCCAATCCCCTGCGAGCCGGCTCTGACAATTCCTGAACGCTTTGCGCCCTGATTTTGAAATCAGGCTTGCTTCAATGGAGTGGGTTAGCCGGCATCAATACCCTTCCGGCTGCTGGGGCTGTTGCTGCATCTGAATTTCCTGGATCAGCTGCTGCGCCCGTTGCTGCAACTCAGGGTCCTGCTGGATAGCCATGTTGATTTCCTGGAAACGCTCCATCTCCATTCCTTCATCTTCAACGGCTTGAGCAAGGTCACGCTCCATGCGGACTTCCACCTCCTGAATTTTCTCACTCGCCCTCTCGAATTTCTCAAGGTCGCTCTCTGACACTCCAATGTCCTCTGGAGATTGACCCATCTGTTGGGCCTGCATGATCTCGTTATAGGTATTTACTTCTATGCCTTCCTCGTCGACAATAGCAATCATCTCCTGCTGTGACTGCATCTGTACGGTCTGAGCATTCATGGAAGCGTCAATGAACAATTCAAGTTCCTCATCCGACACTTCAATCTGCGGAGGGGCTTCCTGCGGCATCTCAAATTGAGCATGGGCCGGAATGGCAAATAGCGCAAATACGACTGCCATAATACCTGTTGCGATGGACTGTGATTTCATACGTAACCTCATTATTCGGTTTTCTGTTTATTGGTTTCGCTTAGTGTCCCATTAACTAACCCATCCAACTCATATTGCCCCTTTCATTAAGTTTTTCATCGATTAAAACAAATTCACACTGATTAAAAAATGTAAAAACACTAATACATCCATGGTATTTTGCGCATTCCTTATTTTTGCGTAGCATGGGTTTTCGTTGTGGAAATAGCTTCCATTCACCATAAAAAAAACCCTGTACCACCATTCAATTTAAAAAGTGATACAGGGTTTCAAGACTCGTCGGGGCGACAAGATTTGAACTTGCGACCCCTTGCACCCCATGCAAGTGCGCTACCGGACTGCGCCACGCCCCGAGCCTGTGA
>SKYY01000088.1 GCA_007127665.1 Balneolales bacterium
CACCCGAATAATAAAACCTGAAACCAGCATAGATTTCGATGCCGGCATGTCATTCGAAACCAGTATAGATTTCGATGCCGGTATGTCATTCGAAACCAGTATAGATTTCGATGCCGGTATGTCATTTAAAGCCGGCATAGAATCTGAAACCAGCATTTGACAAGACATGGATGAGCATTTTCTTTTTTACGTACCGCCGGATGAGATCAGGCATGAACGGCTGCAGTTCTCTGAAGATGAGGCGAATCATATCGCAAGGGTGCTGCGCAAGCAGCCGGGAGACCTTGTTCAGGTAACCGATGGCGTGGGCAACATAATGGACGTCAAACTGATCGTGGTGGATAAGAAGAAAGTGGCCGGAGAGGTGGTTGCCACCTGCATGACACCTGCCATACCTGAGCGGATTTTGGCCATGGGTGTCATCAGGCAGCGCGAACGTCTGGAGTTTGCCATTGAAAAGGCCGTTGAACTGGGCGTGACAAAAATCGTGCTGGTCCATTCCGAGCATGCGGGAAGGATGGAGCTGAAGCCGAAGCGCATTGAAAAGACCATGATCGCGGCCATGAAGCAGAGCCGTCGTCCGTGGCTGCCCGCCTGGGAAGAGCGGGACAGTTTTTACGATGTGCTGGCCGAATTCAGGGAAGGCCGGGAAGTGGTAATGGCACATCCGGATGTTGGGGGGACCTGTGAATGGAAAGCAGACGATTCACCGATGCTTCTGATGGTGGGACCGGAAGGGGGCTTTTCGCAAAAGGAGCTGGAGCAGGCCGTGGCGTCCGGTGTGAAGATAGTCAGCCTGGGACAGAGGCGGCTGCGCACGGAAACCGCTGCATGCGTAATGTTGACTCTTGCCAACTTTCACAACCACTGATTCAACAATTGCGGTGTGGGACGGTATTCGCACAGGTAAAAGTCAATGGTCAACGAGCATTGCAAAAAGTGCCAAGTCTGCCCAGCCCTGCGCTGCAAAAATGCGAAATCTGTTCTGCATTGTAAAAAGTGCCCAATCTGCCTTAGATACCAAATAAACAGGCCTTGGAACGCGTCTGGCGTTGCTGAAAATACCTCAACCTACCAGGCATTGGACATGTTGCCGTTGAGCGCTTCTTCACGCATGGCCTTGAGATTTTTAACCTGATCCCAAAGCGTAAGAGCGATATTGACCGTCGGGTCCACCTCATCATTTATGACGGGATAGTAGTATTCGCTTCCCCAGATCTGACGCGCAAGGTCGGCTTTCATGAAACCAAGCGGGCTTCTCAGCTGCTCGTCGAGGTCAGCGGGGTTGACGTAAAGGTTGTTATCGTCATCAAAGTGGACGGTGGTAACCGTATCAGAGACAACCATACCTGCTTCATGCATCCGCTCCATGAAGACATCCCGCTCGGACTCCGACCAGGAAAAATCGGCGCGGAAGTCATTGAAACGGTCTTCCCACTGATCACGGAACTCGGTTCCCCTGCGGTCGATGAAGTCGCGTACAAAGGAAGTGCCGATATTGTTGCGACGCATCAGCACAAAGGCCTCGCTGGCTGTCTCGACATCAACTATGTGATCCGGGACAACCCCTCCGCCACCAAAGACTTCACGTCCGGCTGTGGTCCGGAAACGCAGTGAATCCGGTACCGTGTTAATGAATTCACTGACATCGCCGCTGGCACTGTCGTCACGAGTAAAGATTTCGTAGGCATATTTTTCGCGCCCGTCCTTGTAAGGTTTCTGGATTTCGCGCCCGCTCGGTGTCAGGTAGCGGGAGATGGTGATGCGGATATTGCTGTTGTCGGGCAATTCGTACTGCTGCTGGACCAGGCCTTTGCCGAAGGTTCTTCGTCCGACTACCAGGCCGCGGTCGTGATCCTGGATGGCGCCGCTGACAATTTCGCTGCCTGAGGCAGACCCCTCATCCACAAGAACAATAAGGGGAATATCGCGGTAGGGTCCGTTGTAGCGGGCGCGGTATTCCGAGGTGAAACGGGCATGGCGGCTTTCGGTGGCAACGAGGGTGGTTCCGCGGGGGAAGAAGTCATTGGCCATGCGCACCGCCTGTTCCAGGTAGCCGCCCGGGTTGCCGCGCAGGTCGAGTACCAGGCGTTCCATATTCTGCTGGCGCAAATCTCTCATGGCCCGCGTGAACTCTTCGTGTGTGGTTGCTGCAAAGCGGTTGACGCGGATGTATCCGGTCTGATCGTCCAGCATGTAGGAGCTGTCTACGGTGTAGATCGGGATCTCGTCGCGTTCGATCTCAAAGTCAAGCATCTGGCGGGTGCCCGGACGGAGAATGCCAACGGTCACTTTTGTTCCCTTGGGGCCACGCAGACTGCGGACCACATCCTGTTCGCTGTATCCGACAGAGGAATCGCCGTCAATTTCGACGATACGGTCGCCCGACCGGATGCCAAGCTGGTCACTGGGACCGTTGGATATGGCCGATATCACGGTGATGGTGTCGTCGATGACCTGGAACTGAATCCCTATTCCTTCAAAGCGTCCGGTAAACTCATCCTGGATTCGTTCGCTGGTCTCAGGCCTGATGTAGACCGAGTGCGGGTCGAGCGGGCGGAACATGGCGTTGATCGCATCCTCCACGCGCTGATCCAGATCTTCTTCAACAGTGGTATTGTTTGCCAGAAAGAGGTAAGCCCGTTCAAAGTTGGTGAACGACTGTCTCAGCGAAGTGATGTTCACATCGGCAAATGTGGTGTCAAGCGGGGTTCCCTCGATCGTCAGCGTGGTGTCGCTCAGGCGTCGCACGAATCCCCGAAGACTGTTTTTGTAGAGTTCCTCTATGCTGATCTCGTCCACATGATTCTCAATGATTTTCTGCTGGACTTCTGCGTATTTCTTGAGATTCACCTCATGGGAGTTGCTTCCCGCAAGTACACGGTCGATACCGGATACGTAGAGCAGGGCAAGTGCGATAATGGAGATCAGGGTTGGGGTCAGATAGCTTTTAAGGCTCATTATACCGTTTTGTTGAAAAAGACCATGTTTATTAATAAGGACTCTTACGCATCGGATCGACGCTGCCGACGACCGGCTTTCCGCTTCCGGCAGATGGCAAGGGTAATCACATTACACTAAGCACTAACGGGAAACATGCATGAATTCTTACCCGGGGGTATGAAAAACAGATGCAAACCGGGTGCCATTCCGTCAACATAGCAATAAAACAAGAACACCTACATGAATCAAGCGGTTTTTTCTGCAAATCATTCCCGGCAAAAAGGATAATCATGTAAAAAAACACTTGTTTTTAAGAGTGCCGGCACCGCGATTTGTTACCGGGGAACCGAACTGGCCGGGATAATGCAAAATGGTATTGAAACTGACAATATCAGAGAATGTAATGGCTGAGATCCTTGTCCCGCGTCAGTTTCTCAAGCTGGCGGTCCACATATGCCTTGTCGATGGTGACCTTTCCGCTGTTGATATCGTCCGGGATGGCGAACTGGAGCTCTTCCAGAACCGTTGACAGTATGGTCTGAAGCCGCCGTGCGCCGATGTTCTCGATCGCCGAATTTACTTCGGCGGCCACTTTGGCAATTTCGCGGATGGCGTCGTCGGTGAATTCCAGATCTACGCCTTCGCTTTTGAGCATGGCGGTATACTGCTTGGTCAGGGCATTCTTGGGAATCGTAAGGATTTTGTAGAAGTCTTCTTCGGTCAGCGAGTCCATTTCCACCCGGATGGGGAAACGGCCCTGCAGTTCCGGAATCAGGTCCGAGGGTTTGGCCGTATGGAACGCCCCGGAGGCGATAAACAGGATGTGGTCGGTTTTGACCATCCCGTACTTGGTGGATACGTTGGAGCCCTCGACAATGGGCAGCATGTCGCGCTGCACACC
>SKYY01000192.1 GCA_007127665.1 Balneolales bacterium
ATCACTTGCAAGCTGGTGATCTTGTTCCAGCTTTCTGCGTAAAAAACCAATCAGCTCTTCTTTGTCGAGTACTTCGAAAAGCTGATCAATTATCAAACGCGACTCAAAAGCCGGCAGCTTGTATAAATCCGCCGAACGGGTAACCCCCGGATAATTGTCTCCGGCAGCCTGAAGCACCGCGAAACTCGCAGCTACAACATGTTTGCACACCGTCCCGCCAAACGGACAGTCACAATGCCACTCGTCGGCACCATCGGGATTGAAAGTGAGCGATACGTTGTACACCCGCCGGCCCATTGCACGGGTCGCCCATTTATGCTCCGATACTCTTTCGGGAGGTTCTATGAAACCGTTTCTGAAGTAGTCCAGGCCCCGGTCGATGATCCTCGAACTCACGTATTTGGGCAATCTGATGAGCATGTCCTCCGGTATAATCTGCATCCCTTATTCGCATTTTATTGGGTTGAAATACTATGCAAAAAAAGGCTGATAATACCATATTACCAGCCCTTTTTTAATTGGAACAGCGGGTTTACAGTACAAAAAGAGCACGGGATAGCTGTTTAACCACTGACAGGCCTTTTCGCCATCGGTTGCAGGGATGTCAGATCTGCAATCCTGATTTTTTGGCCTGTTTCACTGCTTTTTCGTGCGGCTATTCCCGGCAAAATAGACATGACACCATCACGCAGCCCGGCAGCCTGAGCTAGCGGATCATCCTGATCCGGATCCACAAAGAATTTGTTTTTCATCAACGGATCGCCGCCCCAGTGGCCGCCTTCTATCCGGTGCACATCGATCACTTCATTTTCCCCGTCAATAGGCTGGAGAATCCATTGTTGCGGTTCACCTTGTTTAAGGCCGGGCCAGCCGCCTTCACGTCCTTCAATCCTGCCTTTGGTGCCATTGAAGGCGATCCAGAATCCGGAATGATTTGTATCACAGGTCAGCGAGTAGTTCAAAAGAACGTTATTGGCATATTTCACTACAGCAGCGTGCTTGTCGTAACTGTCTATCTGATGACGGAAAACACAGTTGTCTCTGATATACCCGTCAAAATTTTCATTTTTAGCATATAATCCATTCAAATGATCATTTTGGGTAATATCCCAGTAATAGGGACATTCGCGGGTATGATCGCAATTTCGGCAATTTTTGCCTCTGAAAGGGCCATTGGATCCAAACTGCTCCAGACCGGCAAAAGCATATACTTCCTCCGGATCGGAGTCCACCCACCAGTTGACCAAATCGAAATGATGGGTGGATTTGTGTACCCACAAGGAACCGCCCCGGTCCTTTTCACCATGCCAGCGCTGCATATACCTCATTTGATGGGAACGACTGATATTCCAGTGGAAATCCACGGTTGTAAGGTCCCCGATAGCACCGCCCATGATCAGCTCTTTAAGTTTTGCCCTTGGCGGAGCCCAACGATAATTAAAGGTTACTATGATCTCCTTGCCATACTTTTTCCTGGCGTCGAGGAGCATTTGCGCCTTGTGTTCATCAATAGTGAGTGGTTTCTCACACATGATATTGCACCCGTGCTGAAGTCCCTTGATAATACAGCTGTGATGTTCCCAGTCCCAGGTTGTTACAATCAGCCATTCCGGCCTGGTTTTGGTAAGCATTTCATCCAGATCCGTAAAAGCAGGGCCGTTTGGTTTGATATAATCATGGGCATATTTGACCCGCCCGGGATTTTGATCACAAATACCGACCATATCCACATAATTTCCATAGTCCTGAAGTAGTCTTTGTCCATACATTCCAACGCCTCTGACTCCGGTACCGACCAAAGCTACCTTCATTTTTTCATTACCTCTGCGATTGGCTGCAAAAGATAATATGGGGTGGGCCAGCATCGTACCACCCAAAACCGCTCCACTTGTTTTTATAAAGTTTCTTCTTGAAAGGCCGCTTGTTTCACTCATAGTCAATCTCCATTCAATCGTTCCATGATTTTTTTTACAGTTTCAAGCAAAGATCTCCGGGTTACTTAACCGTATAAGTAAAATCACCCGGTTGTTTGTATTCTGTATGTGCATCTCAATTCTTCGTTAGAATTTATTATTCGGAAAAAACAGTCCGTTCGCCTTGTCAGCAATATTGCAGCGCTGTAAATCAACGGGAAGCTGGCACCATAATCGAAAAATTTCTTCCCCTTATCCCAAGTAATTCAATAGTCGGTTAGCTGTTGAGTTACTGTTTCCGAATCAGGTTATTTACAAGAATCCAATTTGATTTCCCAATTGTAATTCAATACTTGACACTATTGAGAATCGATCTTCTGACAGGAAGATAGCGAAGGACCAATATAACTCACAATAATAAAACAGTGACATCAGATACTGATTCATCAGATTTGCCCTGTTTTGTCGGGGAAATCATTTAAAGCTGTATCGCACTAAAAAATGTATCGCACTGATACGAACTCAGCAGGTTTTTATCGGACATACCTGAACCTTGCGGTATGGCCGCATGCTGAAACTTCTCTCATGGAACATTGCCCGTCGCGCAGTGGCGTGGCGCCTTTTTCCGGCCACATCCAGCTTTAACTCCGGCCTGGACTCCTGCTGCTTACTGACAAGGCCGATCCCGTGGCCTTCTTCCGGCCACATCCAGCACTTAATCCGGCCCGGTTGTGGCATTACCGGTGCTCCGCTCCCGGGCAATACTAATCGGGAGTGGTGATATAGTTCATCTTGTGGCGGAACCGCTCGTAAGGAAATTCGTGCACCTCTCCGTCCGCATCCGTTATGCTGATTCCGGTAATCCGAACCTCTTCGGCCCGCGAAAGGCCGATCCTTACATTGAAAACATGGTTTCCAAACCTGTGGGTCCCGTAACTAAAATCCCTTCCGTCATTGTTGAAATGCACCCTAACCGCATTTTCCGGCCGCCTTTGACCGTTCCTGAATTCTGCCTCCTGCATTTTTACTGCTCCCCGCACGTTTATCACCAGATCGGCCTGGCCGCTGAACACGGATCCTTCCTGTCCGCCTATTCTCGTTACGCTGCTGATGCCGACCGGTCCTCTTGCTTCAGGAACCGGACCATCTGAGACATTAAAATAGCTGGCGCCGAATGCAGACTCGATCTCATCACGATTCAGGTCTGTTCTGTTAAGAAGCCGGTCCCTGAGGGTTATACGGTCCAGATAATAACGGCCCGGATCCAGGGTTCTTGTGAAACTGCGCGAGCGAATTGCCAGCGGAACAATGGTATAATCACCCCTGATCAGGTTGGACCGGTGGGATGACTGCATGGTTGGGCTTGACGAACCCTCTTCATCGATCCGGTGGGTGTACAAATTCGCAAATCCGTTTGAGTGATAAACAAAGTACTGTATGGCCATGCTGTAAGGGCTATCCAGGGTGTCAGCTGTCCATACCTGGTCCCCAAAAACAGGGGATATAGTGATCAGCTGCGGGGCCATCGACTCATCCCGAAAGTCCCATTGCGCTGTTGCGATATCGGGCACCCCCATCTCTGAAAGTGACCATTCGCTGTAGATACGCTCATTGCCTTCGTTATCCGTGAGTTCAAATCGTAAAAAACTCCAGTGGTTGTCGTAGTTATAAGGGGCATGCCTCACAGATATCTCCCCTTGAAAAACCCCATCATTCACATTTCCTTCTATCAGATTATTTTCACCAACACCTGATCGCATGCTGCCGGTACTCCTGCCTTTGTAGTAAAATCGAATCGTATTGATGCCACTGCCTTCATCTATTGCACGAATGCGAAACGCAAAACGATCTTCCGGCTCGTTCGGGTCAATTTCATCATGCAGAAGCTCAACACTCAACAATTGCGGCGGTATGAT
>SKYY01000072.1 GCA_007127665.1 Balneolales bacterium
CGTGTATAGCCGTCAATTACCTTTTCAACAGCCTTGTCGGAGATCCGCAATTGTTTTTTTTGCAGCCCGTTTTCTGCTATTTGTTTTGGGATAAGGTATTTTTTTGCAATCTGAAGTTTCTCTTCCAGGGTATATCCACTCAGATAGATCATCTCCATACGATCGCGCAAGGCTGCCGGAATGGTATCGGTGTTGTTGGCAGTGGCTATGAAAAGGACCTTGGAAAGGTCGTATTCTACTTCAAGATAGTTGTCGTAGAATGTGTAGTTCTGCTCCGGATCCAGTACTTCGAGCAGGGCGGAAGTCGGGTCTCCCCGGAAATTCATCCCCACTTTGTCAATCTCATCAAGCATCATCAGTGGATTGCCTGTTCCGGCTTTTTTGATACTCTGGATGATACGTCCCGGAAGGGCTCCAATGTAGGTTCGCCGATGCCCGCGAATCTCGGCCTCGTCCTGGAGTCCACCCACGCTGAAACGTTGAAACTCACGGTCCATGGCTCTGGCAATAGAACGTCCAAGCGAGGTCTTGCCAACACCGGGAGGGCCGTAAAAGCACAGAATGGGTGCCTTCATGTCCTTTTTGAGCTTCAGGACCGACAGGTATTCTATGATTCTTTTCTTGACTTTCTCCAGCCCGTAGTGGTCTTCATCAAGAATTTTTCTGGCTCGCTTCAGGTCGAGCTTGTCTTTGGAAAAGTGGTTCCATGGCAGGTCAACCAGCCATTCGACATAGTTGTAAATGACACCGTGATTAGGGGCATTGGCTGGAGTCCGTTCCAATCGGTCCAGTTCTTTTTCAAGGACACTTTGCACGTGTTCCGGAAAAGACTTGTCCCTGGCTTTTGCTCGAAGCTTTTTTACATCCTCAAGTTCACTGTCCTCTCCCAGTTCCTCCTGGATGGCCTTAAGTTGTTGCCGCAGATAAAAATCCTTTTGCTGCTTGTCAATGTCTGTTTTGACTTTTGAGCGGATTTCCTCACTGAGGTTAAGTACCTGCATCTCTTTTTTAAGATACTTCATCACCTTTTCCATTTTATCGGAAAAGGTTTTGATCTCCAGAAGACTCTGTTTTTCAGCCAGGCTGATATTCAGGTTGGAACTGATGAAATTCAGCAGGAAAGTCGGACTGCTGATGTTGTTAATCGCAATACCGGCTTCCGACGGGATGTTCGGCGAGAGATTGACAATCTGTATGGCAGTCTCCTTGACAGATCTCAGTGCGGCATCAAGTTCCACGCCGGAAACGTCCTGATCATAGATGAACGGGCGTATCTTTGCGATGTAGTAGGGGTCTAGTTGTGTGAAATCTTCAATTTCAAAGACACTTTTTCCCTGGATTACTATGCTTTTGCTGCCATCCGGCATTTTGATAAGCTTGAGTATCTGGGCGACAGTACCGACATGATACAGTTCATCCGGGGCGGGGTCTTCCTGATCCTGTTTTTTTTGCGTGACGATGCCAATAATTTTGTCCATTTCGTACGCCTTTCTCACAAGCTCAAGAGAGCGGTCCCGTCCAACAGTAATAGGTATGACGACACCGGGATATAATACCGTGTTTTTAAGCGGAAGAATTGGAAGCTGATCCGGTATGTCAGATTCCGTCATTCTTTTTTCTTCTTCCTCTGACAAAAGAGGTATGGCCTGTTCGAAATCATCAAAATCATCTTCTGACAATTTCTTTTTTAGTTTTTTCAGATTGCTGTATATAGGCATGTATATTGCTCTGGTTTAATTTTTCAGCCCGGCATATGTTCTGTGCAAAGTATTCCACAATGCAGTGAAATGCCAATGTTAATAGTTATTTGATAACATTTTTTTCAGATGCAACATTCTGCTTTTATCAAAGAAAGCAGGATGCTGTCTTTTAAAAGAACGAAGTTCTAATTATCTGCTATGATGCAGCATCACAGTTTCGATCAACTTCCAGGCCGCATTTGATGTCATGTACAATTCGTCAGCCTAAGCGTCAAATTGGCAGAAAAAAAGGAGTTTGGAGGCCGGTGTAGCATTCAGAATAAATAGCAATGACAAAGAGGCAGAAAAGCAGTGGGGCGGCTTCGGACTAAAAACGGACCTGGAGTGAAAGTGCGGATATACTGTTGACATTCCAACGGGAGACTTCATTATCTGTGTGGAACAGGCGAAAAGCTCCTGCTGCCCGTACGACGCCAATATCCAATCCCGCTCCGGCTCCTACGGCAATATTGCGGTCGGGGTTCAGTTGCAGGCTTCCCATGAGAGGAAAATACGGGATGAGCCTGATTTCCGAGCCGACAGAAATGCGCCAGCCATCCATGCTGAAATCAGGGGAGTTGAACCGGTAGTTCAGGTCGATCATTGATGCGAACCAGCCATATTGCAGAGCAGAACCGATATGCAACTCTGTTGGCAGCTGCACAGAAAACGACGAATCATCCACTCGTCCAAGGTTTTCCAACACAGACTCTTCGGCACTGTCTTCATTCAGATAACGGAGAAACTCGCCCGGTTTTCCATCGAAGCGAGTTGTGTTCGCAGGGATTTCCGGATATGTCCGGATGATCATCTGCGTGTACCATTCACCGGGACTTCCGGCATACCGTATGGCACCCAGGTCAGTAAGTGCAACACTGAAGCGCAGGGATTTCCTGAGCGGCTCTTCGCTGTGGGGAGATAGCGATACGTCGTCTCCCAGGGGTATGATATAGGTTAAGCCCGCATCCAGACCTATGCCAAGTCCACTTGTATTGAGGTTGGATGAAGGGGACAGATGCTCGCTGAAGGCCTGCCGGGCATTGCCCGTTGATAGCAGCGATTCGAGATACCGGTTCATGTTACCCGCCGTCAGCACTTTCAGGTCACCGGAGTTCTGCCAGCCTCCATTGGTGGTTTGGTATTCGGAGCGATAGCGGATCTGAGAGTACATCCCACCGAATAGAACCTTCGGGGCCAAGCCAATATACAGCGTATTCAGCCCTGAATGCCATTGATTGATCATCGTCACTTCCCGTGCCATGGCAAAAGAGAGTTCATGATAGACCTGGTAGTTTTCGTTAAGGAAACGAACGAAGATGCTTTCCGGATCATCCCCGGCTCCGGCCACGTCAAACCAGTTACGGTTCATCTCGAAAGAGGTGATACCTCTTGAGCGCAATGCGAGAGAGAGGGCGCGCCGGTCCCCGGACCAGGTATATCCGACGGGGATTATTTCATAGGAATGCGTCTTATGGTAGCGATCAGATTCATAGAACATGCGTTGCAGTTCGGCATCAGTGACCGCGCCGGGTGTATTGAGGTCTTCTGCAACAAAAAAGGGGTGTACGTTGCCGGGCAGGTCTCCCGAGTCGCGAACACCTACTCCCGCTCCGGAATAGACTCCGCCGATGCCCCAGGTAATCCCGCGTCTCCGGTGATCCTCGCGTATCATCAGATTAGCCGGATTGTTAAAGTGTGCGGAAAGCCCGGTACTGTAGGCAACTGCGCCTCCCAGTGCTACCTGGTTCGGTGTGGCGATCATCTGGGCACTGGCTGTTTTACATGCAGCCATAGCCAGGAAGATGCAACTAAAAAAAAGTGTAATAACCCTGATAAACATGAAAAAAACCTGGTTGCCAGGAAGCCGAAATAAATATTGCAATGAAAGCACTAAAATGAGTCTAAAGTTACAAGAAATAATCTACGCAACCAATGCAAAACAGATGACTGACTGACAGGACAATCGATTCATCTGTTTATATTTTTTGGATTCAAGCGGTCAGATGGAGCATTCATGGAAATAATCATGCTTCTGTGTGTCCGAAGTATCGGCCATGAATGTTTCATCTGTTTAAATCA
>SKYY01000203.1 GCA_007127665.1 Balneolales bacterium
CTGATAAGGTCTTCCGCTCTTTTCTGAGCTTCTTCAACGATATGGTCGCCTTCTTTCTTGGCGTCGGAGATGATGCCTTTTTCGTCCTGAAGTCGATCAATGACCTGGCTCAGTTCATCCATATAGCTGTTGAGCCGGTAGCTGATTTTATCACGGGTGTTGGCGCCTTTGTCTGGTGCATAAAGAAGCGCAACAAGCGATCCGATAACGGAGCCGGAAAGAAGGCCTAAGAGAAATCCTTTTGGAAAATTACTCATGACAGAATGGCTTTTAAAGTGGGTGGTAATTTGTTTTTTTGTATCTTCTGCAAGATAGGTTTTTTTTCTCAAGAGCGCGAGTGCTCAAAATGAAGAACCTTCTGCATCTGTTTAAATCAATTTGGATTCATATGGACAGAATGAACTTACATGACAGGATTTGATTATTCCCCTGTCTTTCAATCGGAAGCTGTCATGTTTGCAGTGCATCGCGACATCCGGTTCATCTGTTTATAATGTTTGGATTCAAGCGGACGATGGGGCATTCATGGAAGTAATCATGCTCCTGTGTATCCGGGGCTATGCCCGTTCATGGGCATTACATATAAAACAAAAATAGAAATAGGACTATTGTAATGAAATTTTTTATTGATACCGCGAATTTATCTGAAATCAGGGAAGCTAATGCCATGGGGGTCCTGGATGGGGTGACTACCAATCCATCCCTTTGTGCCAAAGAGGGCATATCCGACTTTGAAAGCTTCATAGCAGAAGTTTGCCAAGTTGTTGAAGGAGATGTTTCGGCGGAAGTGGTGGCCACCGATTACGAAGGCATTTTGGCGGAAGGGCGGAATCTCGCAAAGATTGCCGATAACGTAGTTGTGAAGGTCCCGCTGATCAAAGAGGGTATCAAAGCGATCAAAACCTTCACCGAAGAAGGAATCAAGACCAACTGCACGCTCTGTTTTTCACCAACGCAGGCGCTTGTGGCCGCCAAGGCAGGAGCAACCTATATTTCACCCTTTGTAGGCCGGTTGGATGACATATCCACCGATGGCATGCATCTGATTGCTGAAATCGTACAAATCTACCAGAACTACGGTTACGATACCGAGGTCCTGGTCGCAAGCATCCGGCACCCTCTGCACGTGGTGGAAGCAGGCCAGATAGGAGCTGATGTGGCAACAATGCCGTTTGCGGTTATCGAGCGGCTGATCAAGCACCCGCTTACCGACATCGGTCTCAAAAACTTCCTGGCCGACTGGGACAAGCTGCAGAAATCTTTGAACAAATAACGCTGCAGCCTGTTTATTCCACCCCGTTGATTATTCCGTTTTATCCTTGCTGACAAGTCTTTCCCGACAGGTGCTTGCCGGTGAGTACCGTTTTAGTTCTTGCCGTTCAGCGGTAAATCCTGTTTGACCAGGTTTTCGGCAATGACAGAGGATGAGAGGACACCGGGCAGTCCGGCTCCGGGATGTGTACCGGCACCGACAAAGTAGAGGTTCGAAAACTCCTCGGATCGGTTGTGCGGACGGAACCACGCTGACTGTGTAAGCAGCGGCTGCACGGAGAACGCTGATCCTTTATAGCTGTTCAGTGTATCGCGGAAGTGGACCGGATCAATGTGCAGGCGTGCCTTGAGGTGGCTGGTCAGGTCGGGCAGATAATTTTCCTCAAGGAACTTCAGGATTTTGTCTCCGTATTTCTCTGCGGTTTCACTCCAGTCGGTCTCACCGTCCAGGTGGGGTACGGGCGAAAGTACATAGAAAGACTCGCCGCCTTCCGGTGCCAGTGACGGATCGGTTATGGTCGGCATGTGCAGATAAAGCGAAAAATCATCCGCCAGTTCCTTTTTGTCGAAGATATCGGTGAGAAGCTCTTTGTAGCGCTTGCTCATGATGATATTGTGATGTTTCAGATTGGTGTCGGTGTAACGCCGGTCTGTACCGAAATAGAGCACAAAAAGAGACATGCTGTATTTCATCCGCTCCAGTTTCCGGTTGGTGTAGGTCTTGCGGTGCGCCTCATCGATCAGGTAACGATAGGTGAAGGCAACATCGGCATTGGAGATGACCGCATCCGCCGGGAAAAATTCATCTTTCAGCTCAATCCCTTCCACTTTGCGGTTTGCTCCTACGCGTATACGTGAAATTTCCGCGTTAAGGTGGATCTTGCCGCCCAGTTCTTCAATCAGTTTCACGAATGCGTTTACGATGGATCCGGTTCCACCCATGGCATAATGGACACCCCATTCGCGCTCAAGGTAATGGATCATGGAGTAGATGGAGGTGGTGTCAAACGGATTGCCACCCACCAGAAGCGGATGAAAGGAGAAACAGCGCCGCAGAAAATCATCTTTGACGTACTTGGAGACATATTTGTAGACGCTCTGATGTGACCTCAGGCGGATGAGGTCGGGCGCCACACGCATCATATCCATGAAAGTGAGGAAGGGTTTGTCCGCCAACTCCACAAACCCCTTCTGGAAAATGGGTTTCGTGGTTTCCATGAACTTGCGGTATCCTTCCTTGTCCTCCGGATTCCATCGGTCTATCTCGGAATAGATGAATTCTTCGTCGCTGTTGTAGTCAAAAAATTTCCCTTCGTGGTTGAAAATCCGGTAAAATGGTTCACAGGGAACCAGGTCGAAGTAATCGCTGCGTTTTTTCCCGGCTTTTTCAAAAATCTCATCAAACATGAAGGGAGCGGTGATGACCGTCGGGCCCCCGTCGAAACGGTAACCGTTTTGTTCGTAGACGTAAGCCCGTCCACCGGGTTTGTCTCTTTTTTCAAACATTTCTACCTGATAACCCTCTGACAAAAGACGGGCGGCTGCACCAAGCGCGCCGAAGCCGGTTCCGATAATGGCAATTTTTTTGGACATGGTAATTTTATATTGGGTGGAAAGACCGGGAAATATTGTGGTTGCGGCCAAATGATGGAATGAAGTTCTTGCCGGACAACCAATTTAGTGAAAAAATCGAAACACTAGTCCAAAATCCAACGTTCACCGGAATGAAAAATATCTCACCGGTATGGAAAATATCTCACGGAATTCCACAGGTAGATTCCGGGATGGCAGCACAGCCCAAACCGGTCCCGATGTCGAAAAGCCCGAGTGGATTTTCGACATCTTAGAGATTGGCGTTGACGATGGGGAGCAGTCGAAGCCCGCGCGGGTTGTTGGCGGCATAGTTCATAACACCGATTTGAATTCCTTTGAGGTTGCGCGCATAGTTGTACAGCCCGATGGTAATCCCCTGCTGATGTCCGCGGATATGGTTGAATGCACTCACGCTGACCCCCTGAAGGGTGCCATCCTCAATCCGGAAATAGGCCGGTGCAAAAAAAGCGCCCCGGGCCAGATCGATAGCGGCGGCACTCGGACTGACGGTAATTCCCCGAAGTTGCCGGGATGCGATTCCAAGTCCCGCAAATGCGATGCCGGTAACGGACTCACCGGATGCGATACCGATGCCTGCCGCTGAAATGCCACGGATTTCGTCACCCGATGCGATGCCGACGCCCGCTGCACTGATACCGGTTATAGAGCCTCCTGCTCCCATGCCGAGGCCGGCAAAACTGATACCTCGTACACCTTCTCCGGCTCCAAATCCGAGAAACACGGCACTCAGTCCGGACACATGTCCGCTGGCTCCGAAACCCAGTCCGGCAATATTGATGCCACTGAGATTGCCATCGGCTCCCAATCCAAGCCCCGCAACGGTTATGCCGGTCACATGGCCATCGGCCCCGAGCCCGAGTCCGGCAATATTGATGCCACTGACATTGCCATCGGCTCCCAATCCAAGCCCCGCA
>SKYY01000085.1 GCA_007127665.1 Balneolales bacterium
CTGGTATTCGGAAAGGCACCGCTTTTGACATCTGAAGCGTATGAACGTATGGCCTCTGACATGATTGTATGCAGGTCGGCGTATCTGCGGATGAACCGCGGGCTGAAATCCTTGTTCAAGCCGAGCATGTCATGCGTTACGAGTACCTGTCCGTCACAGTCGTGCCCGGCGCCGATGCCAATGGTGGGTATGTCCAGCTCTGCTGTTACTTCGGCTGCCAGTGATGCCGGAATTTTTTCCAGGACTACGGCAAAACAGCCCGCTTCCTGAAGGCTTCGGGCATCCTCGAAAAGCAGTTCCGCTTCTCTGGTATCGGTTGCACGGACCTTGTAGGTGCCGAATTTGTAGATGCTTTGAGGTGTAAGTCCCAGATGTCCCATCACTGGAATGCCTGCATCCACAATTTTTTTGATAGCCGGTACCACAACAGCCCCACCTTCAAGCTTGACAGCATGGGCTCCTGCTTCCTTCATCATGCGGCCGGCATTTTTGAGGGCACCGGTGTCGGTGACCTGATAACTCATAAAGGGAAGATCGGCCAGCACAAGCGACCGTTCTGCGGCACGTACTACACACCCGGTATGATAGATCATCTGCTCAAGCGTAATTGGCAGCGTGGTCTCGTGGCCGGCCATCACATTACTGGCCGAATCACCGACAAGAATGATGTCAATTCCTGCCTGGTCCACAATACGCGCCATTGTATAATCATAAGCGGTGAGCATGGTGATTTTTTGCCCGCGCCCTTTCATGTCAACTACCGTACGCGTTGTGATTCTAGCCGGTGTCGACTTTGACTGTGTGCTCATAATTTGTCTTTGGGAACGATTGCCGCCGTTGCCTCGATTTCACAGGCCATATCACCTTCAACGGTAGCCTGGCCCTTCATAGTCAGGAAGTTTCGTCGTTCACTCACCAGCTCTACCTCCAGTTTGAGTTGATCTCCGGGGACGACCGGCCTGCGAAAGCGCGCATTTTTTATAGCTGAAAAGACAATGATCACTTCATTTGGGTTTTCAATGCGGTTTTTGAGTGTCAGCAGGCACCCTGCCTGGGCGAGTGCCTCCACCTGAAGCACTCCCGGCATGACCGGGGATGAAGGGAAATGGCCATTGAAAAACTCCTCGTTGACAGAGACGTTCTTTATGGCAACAATGCTTTTATCCCCTATCTCAAGCACCCGGTCTATCAGCAGGAACGGATAACGGTGCGGCAGGAGTGATTTTATTTCATTGATGTGCATGGCGTTTGATTAGTTTCGCATATCGCATGAAGAGTATCAAAAATACACAAGTTGACTCAAGGAACCAATGCTGGTACAAGGATATAAACAGAAAGGCGCACAAATGGCCCCGGTCCGTCCGGGGCAGAATGGCCAACTGTGCCCCGTACTATATTTAAAGCACCTCCCCGATGTAAATATAAGCAACTCCCTGCATTAAAGGCTTGCTGTCAAATGACTTAAATCGACCTGTCTTGTTCATCAGGGAAAGGAACCGGTCGCCCGCCGGAAAGGCAGCGCTGGTTTCTGGCAGATACTGGTACGCCTGGCGGTTACCGCTGATCCATCCACCCAGAACCGGTATAACATATTTACTGTGCCATTTGAACGGATACTTCATGATACCATAGGGCTGGCCGAACTCAAGTACAACGACTTTCCCATTGGGCCTCACAACTCTTGCCATTTCGGAAAGTGCGGTAACGGGATCATCCACATTGCGGATGCCAAAGGCAATGCTGCTGATATCAAAACGATCGTCTTCGTAAGGAAGCTGCATGGCATCCGCTACCTCCCATGTGATGTTTAGTCCGTGCTTTCTGGATTTCTCCGGAGCCGGAGCCAGCATTTCGGCACAGAAGTCAGTGCCTGTGACGGTACCGGTTGCTCCAACGGCTTTTTTATACGCAATGGCCAGGTCACCCGTCCCGGTGGCGCAGTCCAGCACACTCATGCCTTCCGAAGCTCCGGTAAAACGGACCGTCTTTTTTCTCCATCTGTGGTGCACTCCAAGGGATAGTACCGAGTTAAGCAGATCGTACCGCCCGGAGATGGAGGCGAACATCCGCCGTACTTCTTCGCTCATTTGATTATTTCCTTTTCCTGTACTTTCGTATGACTTCCTGCTGTTTTCCGATCAGTGAAAGAATCTCCTTCTCCATGGCATCAACTTCTTTTATCGGGATGTCCTCCCTGATCGCATGTTTCAGGATGATCATCTTTAATACCCTGTCATTGAGCAGTAACGTTCCCTTGATCATTTTTCCAAACAGCCATTCCACAATAAAACGGAACCAACCGAACTTCAGAACACAAAAAACAACAATTCCTACAAAAACCGAGACATACTCACCGGAAATGCCCATCCAGCTGAGAACCAGCATGGATACGATCACAACCACGATCTCCTTGTCGATCACCCATAGCAGATTCGTGAGCGGAATGCTGATAATACTGCTTTTATTGATGTGCCACACCGGAACAAAAAAAAGAGTAATGAGCAGCGCCGGATATAATCCTGAAAAATAGAGAAGCAGCATAAAAAGTATGATCCCGATGTTGTCAGCACTGCGGATCCAGATCTCGGATTGCTTTATCAGTTTTTCCAGGGGATGCACACCAAGCAGGCCCGGCGCATATTTCTCCAGCGCCTCTGATGTGATATGAAACCAGTTGCCGGCAGAGGTAAAAATACCGCGGGGTGTCTCTATAAAATGACTATCGGGTTGACGGGACATGCTCATGGAAATAAGCGATCAATTTCATGTGTTTAAAATTTTTGATTTCCAAGGTCACATAGAATGCCCATGACGTTTTAATCATGCTCCTGTGTGTCAGCCGGAGGCTGTCATGTTCATTTCATCCTTTTTATCAGGTAATGAAACGGACGGCAATTTATTGTAATCCTGAGTAAACGACAAACCGTGATGGTCCTCTTTCTGTTCCGGGCTTTGACCGTGTCTCGCGAAGATGCATACATCTGAACTGCAGCTCCGGTCAGCCATCAGGCCCTTGCAATGGTTGCCACACCAATTTTTCCGCAGTAATCCCTTATTAATGATGCCAGCTCAAATACCGTTGCCCCGGTGGTTACAACATCATCAACTATGACTACATCCCGGTTTGTAAACACTTTCATCTGCCTGACCTCAAAAGCGCCTGACAGGTTTTTCCTTCTGTTGGATGCGTTCAGTCCAGTTTGAGTCCGGGTATTTCTTGTGCGTTTCACAGCGCTTTGGGGTGCGATTTCCGCTCCGGTCACATTGGCTATGCCAAGGGCTATCAGAAATGACTGATTATATCCCCTTTTTCTTTCTCTCGCCGGATGCAGCGGTACCGGAAGCAAGGTAGTTTCGCGGGTGACGCGCAAATATGGGTTGTCTAGCAGTTCATGCCCGAGTTTTTCACCAAGAGTAACCCCCAGAGCTGCCAGGCCGCTATATTTGACATGGTGAAGCACATCCTGAAGAAAACCTCCCTTGTCGAACTCCCAAAGTGTATGTTGCATGGTTATCCACCCGGGAAGCACCAACCCTTCAGATGACTCCCTGCCGTCTTCGTTGGATGGTTCGAAGGCATGGTCCATGCAGTATGGGCACAAATGATGCCGGTCAACCTGCCGGTCGCCGCAAACCAGGCAGGATACGGGATAGAGCAGGTCAAACAGATCCTTTCCTGTGCGAAAAAGCAGCTTGTACATGAATGATTTGAGGATTATGTGTTATATGTAAAAAAATCAGCAACATTTAAATTAGCCGTA
>SKYY01000163.1 GCA_007127665.1 Balneolales bacterium
AACTCCATGAACATGGTCGCCGAAGGTGTTAAAACGACCCGGTCCGTCTATACCTGGGCACAATCACTGAATGTTAACATGCCCATTACCGAGAAAGTCCACCAGGTCCTTTTTGAGGATCTATCTCCTCATGAAGCCGTGCACCAGCTCATGACCCGCGATCCAAAAGAAGAGATCGTTTTTTAAGTATACCGGTTTCTCTTCCTGTTTCGTTAGGTCTTTGATCTTGTTCTATAACAGCCATAATCAGATTTCTGTATTATGAACCAGCAAGCCCCCATACACAGCTCCATGAGCTTGCGGGACCTGAAAAATCTGATCCGATCCGGTGAAGGACTCATGCTCGAATTCAAAAGAGCCATCTCGTCCCCTGAAAAAATTGCCCGTGAAATCGCCGCTTTCGCCAATACGCACGGCGGACATCTGATTGTCGGGGTGGATGATGACCATACCATAACCGGCGTGGAAAGCTATCATGAACAGGATTTCTACCTTGAGCAGGCCGCACACGAACTGTGTAGCCCCGCCCTCGTCTACAGCATGGAAGTGATTCCCTACCACAGCAGGGAAGTCCTCCTCGTATACATTGAAGAATCGGAAAACAAACCGGTTACGGTGAGCAACGGACAGGGTGATGCCATCTACGTCCGGATGGAAGACCAAAGCGTGCGCGCCAGCGACGAAATGGCAGCTGTCATGCGAGCCCAGGCGTCAGAAAAGGGAATCACATTCCAGTATGGTATCCACGAGCAAAAACTTTTCCGCTACCTGAACGAATATCCCAACATAACCGTCGACCAGTATTCAAGCCTGGCAGATATCAACCGGAAAAAAGCATCCAGAATACTGGTAAACCTGACTACGCTGGGCATTCTCAAACTGAACAAAAAAAATCAGAGCAATGTATTCTCACTGTCGACGTGACCCGCGTCCGACACCGTAACCCGCATCTGACACCATGACCCGCGTCTGACACCATGATCCGCATCCAAGACCATGATCCGCGTCCGAGACCATGATCCGAGTCTGTCGACGTGACCCGCATCTGACACCGTGACCCGCATCTGACACCACCACCCGCGACCCCGCATCACCGGAACGAACGGACCCGCAGATTCCTTAAATCTTGTCACAGGTGCCACAGTAATCGCAATAAGGGAACTTACGGGTGGTTGCATTACATTATATCTTTACTTACCATTCTCACTCCAAATTGCGCAAATAAAAGATTTATACAGGTATATGGAAGCAACAAACGGCAACAGCCCTCCAACGGAGACGGAAGTCCCCGTCACCCTCACCGAAAGGGCTGCCCGACAGATAAAAAAAATTATCGAAGAAGACGAGATCCCTTCCGGACACATTCTGCGTATCGCCGTCAAGGGCGGCGGCTGCTCTGGCCTCAGCTATACACTCGGATTTGACGAGCGCACTGAGAATGACGAGCACTATACCACCCAAGGCGTGAATGTGATCGTTGACAAACGCCACATCCTTTATCTGAGCGGTATCTCCATCGATTTCCATGACGGACTCGATGCCAGGGGGTTTGTTTTCAATAACCCCAATGCCACCAGCACCTGTGGCTGCGGCACCTCTTTCAGCGCCTGACAACATATGGATGACCTGCACAAACTTCTGCGATCCCACGCATATGCCCATGAGGAGGAACTGATTCACCTCAGACGCACCCTGCACCAGCACCCCGAAACCGGCTGGTCGGAATATAAAACAGCAGAAACATTGCAGGCTCAAATCACCGGAAACAAGCTGCCGACACCTGCAAACACAGCCGGCACCGGTTTCTATGTGGATATCAAGGGAGAACACGACGGACCGCTCATCGCCTACCGTGCAGATATGGATGCCCTCCCCATCCAGGACAGAAAAGAGAAACCCTACGCCTCAAAACGCACCGGTTTCGGACATCTCTGCGGACATGACGTCCACAGCACCATCGCCTGCGGGGTAGCCCGGCTGCTCCACAGACACCGCCACGAACTTCATGGCTCCGTACGCGTCTTCTGGCAGCCCGCCGAAGAGGTCACGCCAAGCGGAGCCCCCATGATCCTCAAGGATGGCATTCTGGATGGCATAGAAGCCATTTACGGTATCCACTGTGACCCCACACTCCCCTCCGGCTGCTACAGCTCGCGACCCGGAGCAGAAACCGGCTCCTTCGATACCTTTGAAGTTACCGTAGACGCTCCTTCCACATCCCACTCCGCCCGGCCCTACGAGGGAAAAGACACCATCTGGATCGCCAACCAGATCATCCAGCACCTCTACCAGATGATCGGCCGGGTCACCGACGTGCGCAAACCCGCCGTCATCTCCATCTGCACCTTCCATGCGGGCGATGCACTCAATGTAATCCCCCATCATGCCTCCTTCGGCGGGACCCTCCGCACCATGAACGAACAGCTGCGGCAGCAACTACGGGAATACATGAAGGAAATCACCCGGGAAATCGGCAGGCTTAACGGGGTGGATGCGCGCGTCCGCCTGGGCGGCGGATCCCCATCGGTGATCAACAACTACCAGCTCTACCGATTCATCCGAAAACTCATCGGTACCCAGCTGGGCGACGAGAAATTCCTGGACAGGGAACAAAGTATCGGTGCCGAAGACTTTGCTTTCTATACCCAGCGGTTCCCTGGACTCTTCTTGCGTGTCGGCACTGCCCATGGCCCGGAAACATCATACCCTTTGCACCATTCCTCTTTTGACGTGGACGAGCGCGTACTCGCCCCGGCAAGCGCCCTGATGGCCTATGCCCTGATCCGTCATCTGCGCGACCGGGTCCTTCATCCGAAACCGTCGCTCAGTTCTGCCGAATCTTTGCTTTCTGAGCAATAGCATCCAGCTCCTCCCGGCTGAACACATACCTTTTGCTGCAGTAATGGCAGACCAGCTCCTCAGTCACACCATCCATTGAAAGCAACTCGTCCGGATCCAGCAGCGCCAGCGCATTCCGGAAACGGTCTTTTGAACAACGACAGAAAAAGTCTACGGGATAACGCGCAAGCTCTTTGACCTCAATACTTTTGGAAACTTCTTCAAGAACATCCTCCAGATAACCTTCTGCCAGCTGACTCCCAATAAGGGGCATATTCCGGATGTTCTCCTCCAGACGTCCGATCTCCCCGGGCGAGGCTCCGGGCATGGCCTGGACCAACACTCCTCCGGCTTCTGAAATCCCCCCTTTTTCATCCACAGCCACATCCAGCGACACCGCAGAAGGGATCTGCTCTGACTGCAGCAGGTAGTGTGCAAGATCCTCGTTCACATTTCCACGAACCATGGCAACTGTACCGCTCACAGGCCGGGAGCGGTTGTAGAGCGACTTCGAAACGGTCAGCACGCCTACGCCGATGCCATCACCCAGTGAGCTCTGCCCCCGAAAATCCAGTTCGGCCTGTGGACGTGAGACATAGCCGCGCACTTCCCCGTTACTGGTAGCCTCCGCTGTCACAGAGCCCACCGGTCCGTTGCCCTCCATCCTGATTTGAATGCGCTCCTCACCTTTGAGGTTTGATGCCAGGAGCAGCGCACCGGTCAGGGTGCGTCCAAGCAGCACACTCGTCAGCAGCGAAAGCCCGTGCTTCTCACGGGCTGCGCGGACAATCTCCGTGGTTTTGATTACAGAAATGCGAAAATGGCCGTTTTGGCCAATGGCGCGCAACAGACGGTCACGCCTCAGAAACTCCGTTTTTTTCATAAGTTAGTTATCCGCCAGCGCACAAGGCAACGGCA
>SKYY01000180.1 GCA_007127665.1 Balneolales bacterium
CACTCCGTCAGATTCGGACATTGATGTTGAATCCGATGCTCCGGGTTTCCGGAAAACCGAATGCCTCGATGCCCTGGGCGTTGCCGATGTTGAAACTGCCCTGTGCCGGACTGAAGCCCGGTGTGTTCTTGTGGATATAGAACACATTCCGCGCAATCACGGATACTTCCAGCGCGACGATCGGCAGGCGTTCGGTCAGGCGCGGAGGCATGAAGTACGATACGGCCAGTTCGCGGAACCGGACATAGGTCGCGTCATAGACAAATTCCTCGGTTACCGGACTGTATCCACCGATATTTTCCCAGTAGATCTGCGGGTCGATGGGCTTGTCGTTGGGTGCCCAGATGGGATTGCCGGCGTCGTCTTCCCCGACCTGTACCACGCCACTGGCGATGAAGCCACGTGGTACCGCATCGGGATTCCCGGCTTCCAGCTCCGCCTGATAGGCGTACCACTCATCGCGGCCCTCCAGCGTAAATTTGGCATTGCCACGCTGAGCCATGAGCGCATTGGTGAGCGAGTAGACTTCACCGCCAATGGAAAGGTCGATGAGCGTACTCAGGCCGAAGTTACGGTATCTTAGATTATTGGAGAAGCCACCGGTCCAGTCGGGATTGAAGTTGCCGAGCACGCGGTCGCCTTCGGCCACCAGCGGGAGTCCGTCGTCGCCGATAATACGGTCACCATTTTCGTTGCGTTCGTAAGCGCGTCCAACAATATCACCGAACGGGTCATTGAGGGATGCGCGTACAATGGCACCGTCAATACTGCCCAGGAAGTAGTTGCGGACTTCTTCGCTGAGCTCAACGATCTCGTTGCGGTTGATGCCGAACGTGAAGCGGGACTGCCAGCGCCAGCCGGTGCGCGTATCCAGTGGAATACCGGTTGCGATCATCTCGAAACCGCGGTTGCGGATCTCGCCGGCGTTGATGACAGCGGCATTGAAGCCCGATGTGCGTGAAACGGGCACGGTGAGGATCTGGTTGCGCGTGGTCTCGGTGTACCCGGTCATGTCAAAGGTGAGCCGGTCGCCAAAGAAGCGAAGGTCGATCCCGGCTTCGTAAGAGCGCGCGGTTTCGGGTTTCAGGTCAATGGCCGGAAGTGTTCCGGGAAGGTCGGCAAACGGCTGCCCGAAATGTCCGGGTCTCACAATGAAGTCAAAATTGGTCATGTACGGCGATGCACCGGCACCCACTTCCGCAAAGGAAATCCGGAACCGGCCGAAAGTGAACGTCTCGGATTGCAACCCGAATGCCTCGCTCCACACCAGAGTGGCCGAAACGGAAGGGTAGAAGAAGGGCAGATTGTCCACCGGAAGGGTAGAAACCCAATCCACCCGGTTGGACATATCCAGAAATGCGTAGTTGCGGAAACCGATCTGTGCGGATCCGAAAAGCGAGTTTTCACGTTCCCGTCGCAATCCGAAGATATTGGCGACCGTCTGGGCATTGCTGATGGTGTAGAAATCCGGGATGTTGAGCCCGACGCCCCGGTAGCCAATGTTGCGATCCACATAGTTGCGATAGTTGGCACCGAGGTTCATTTCAAGCGTCCATTCGTCAGCGAGCTGCCGGTCGATCGTCAAGATAGCCGTCGTGTTGAACTCCTCGACGGTACGGGTCTGCAGGGTGAAGGAGGGCTGGTCCTCGTAAGGTGTGTTGGTGGCTCGGCGCCATTCCCGGGTTTCCTCGAAGGAGTCGATGCCGGTGCGGAGCATGACGCTTACCCAGTCGTTGATCATGTAATTGACCTGGGCAAAACCGTACATACGGTCGCGTTCGTCGTCGTTGATGTTCAGATTGTAAGCCCAGTAGGGGTTCATGTTGCGGGTGGCACGCTGTCCCTCGGGACGCAGCCAGGCACCGTCCCAGGTGCGGGGCAGGCCCTCAGGCGTGCGGAAATCCTCCAGATCCTCCAGGCGCTCGCTGCGGGGCATGCGCACCAGCGCTTTCACCGGGTTGTCCGGGTCGCGGGCCTGCGGGGGCCGGTTGAAGCCGTCCTGTTTCACGTAGCCGAAGCGGCCCTCGGCGCGAAGCCGGTCGCTGAATTGCTTGTGCGCCCGGAGGGAAACGCTGTGCCTGATCACCTCGCTGCTTGGGTAGATCCCCTGGTTGTTCATATTGGTGTAGGAGAGCCGGTACCCGTGGTCCGTGCCGCCGCCGGTCATGGTCACGGTCTGGTTGCTGGTCACCCCGGTACGGAAGAAATCCTGGACATGGTTACCCTGCGGAGAAAAGGGGCGGACGTTGCCGGCCCAGTCCCGGACCCTGATGTTACCGGACATGCGCGGGCCCCAGCTCGACTGGATGCTGTTATCGATGATATAAAAATCACCATCTTCATCATAATCCGTAAAACGTCCGGCCACACCGCGGCCATAGACATTCTGAAACTCCGGAACAAGCACGGGGGTGTCGAAGGTGACATTGGATACGTACTCCACTCCCACTCCGGCCACACCCCGGCCGCTTTTAGTCGTGATCACTACGGCACCGTTGGCGGCACGTGCGCCGTAAAGGGCGGCGGCGTTCGGACCCTGAAGGATGTTGATGGTCTCAATGTCATTGGGGTTGATCTGGTTCAGGCCGGTGCCATAGTCGAATCCGCCCCACTGTCCCGCACTCATCCCGCCGGAATTGTCGATCGGCATACCGTCCACAATGATCAGCGGCTGATTTGCGCCACCGGGACGCAGCGAACGGTGGCCGCGGATGATGATCCGTGCAGATCCATCAGCGCCCGTCCCCAAACCCGAAATCTGCACGTTGGCCACCCGGCCCTGCAGCGAAGTCATGAAGTTCATGTCCCGGGTACGCAGAAACTCGTCGGAACTGACTTCCTGGACAGTGTATCCGATAGATTTTTCGGCCCGGGTCATTCCCATGGCCGTGACGACCACATCTTCGCCGATAAATACGATCGGACTGAGACGTACGTCAATGGAGGTCCGGTCACCGATACGCACGCGCCGCTCTTCATAGCCGATGAAGGAGAATATCAGGCGTTCGGCATCGGCCGGCACGCTGATCTGATACTGTCCGTCAACATCAGTGGTAGTTCCGGTAGTGGTACCTTCCACAACAATGTTGACACCGGGCAGTGTGGTTTCATCCTCGGCGTCGTAAACCGTTCCGGTGATGGTTCGTGTTTGCGCCTCCGCCATGGCCGACCAGGACAGTATCAGGCCAAGCATCAGGCAGACAGTAAAAATGCGATGGTTCATCAGTTTAAATTAATTGGGATTTATAATGTCAGAATGAACTCACATGGCAGGACGTGATCATGCCCACCGGGGTCAACCGGAGGCTGCCATTTTCGGTTCATATTGATATAATGATGTATTGAAAAGGACCGGATCATACTGGCTTTCAAAAGGCAACGCGGAGACCTCACAGTGGTAGGAGTTTCGATTCCTCGCCGGGAGTCCCTGTCCGATTGCGGGGTCTAAAAAAGCTCTTGTAATCGCTTACACATTTTAATGCAAATGCGGCACAATATCTACTTTTTTTTTAGCTTGATGGCATTCTGAGAGCGGTTTGATGGATGCTGTTCGCGCCAACCAGACGATAAGCCATCAGGAAAGAACCGCCAACCGCAAACAGCTTTTCCTGTACCGGTCTGTCCTCAAAGGAAAAGATAGATTTCTCTCCAAAAAGCGTATCCGGCTGCATTTCTATCTTGTGTGTCTTTGACTATATTGGAACCGTTAGTGACAAGCGGTGATCCCCGGTGATAGTTCGGGACGGATCAGTTCG
>SKYY01000202.1 GCA_007127665.1 Balneolales bacterium
CACGGATCTCTCGTAAAAAAATCGGTGGTACTATAAATGTAAATGCTGACAACTATCAGTATCGGATGGCCGCCTAACAGCGCTGTCCCGTCCTCTTGATCGTCCGCTTGCCGACGGTCTCCGGGGGCGCCATATAATGGCAAGCTAGTGTATCGTCTTGGTCGGTGGCGATGCGCGAAACCTTATCCGGCCTGGCCTGAAGACTGCCTTGTTATCCGGCGACCCTTCAGGTGAGATCATATAGGATAACTAAGCATGTAGAAGCTTGCTGGTTCGTCACTTCGGACCCGGGTTCAACTCCCGGCACCTCCACAAAAGCTAAACACAACAGCTTGCAGGTCAATTACTTGCAGGCTGTTGTTGTTTTTAGGTACCAGTATTGGTACCCATCTGCACCGGTTTTTTGGGTGGGCATTTGCCCTGATAAAACTACTATTCACAGCGTCATTTTCGTCATTATTATCGGCTGCAGATGTATATGGTGTGATTCAGCCCGTCTCCTCATTTCATATTGAGGCAAGTCTCAGGCCGGAAGCAATGCGGTCCGGCATATCAGATGTCGTAGATCAAAATTATTTCAATTTGGGGGTAAGAGGGGTGGTGGTGTGTACACTCTATGAAGATGCTAGTTTTCTTACCATCTTCATCAAGTAAAAAGAACAAGAATCCTTTAGTCCGTGATTTTGCCATAAGCGAAACGCGATATTCCGGATCTTGTACATAGCATTAAAAATCAACAAAATAAATGAGTAAACGATTATGAAACATCTATTTATAATTCCTGTATTATTGGTATTCATCCTTTCAGCATGCGACACCGTTCATCCGTCCTATTCCGATGATGCCGACGGTGTGAAGTCGCTTCTGGCAACGGAGATTAATGATGGATCATTGATGATGGATGAGGAAGAAGTCTACGACCATCAAAAACGTGATCGGAAACAAGACCAGGATTGCGAAGACTGCGATTGTGATGAGGAGTGCGAACGCCTTAGAGACGGAGAAGGCGATGGCGAACAAAAGCAAGACCGTGGTCAGGGTGGTGAAGAAGGCCGCCAGGGCGAAGGAAACCGTTCCGGCGAAAATAGTGGTGAGAATGGCCAAGAGAACCGCCAGGGCGAAGGAAACCGTTCCGGTGATCAAAACCGTGATCAGGAAAAAGAGCAGGATTGCGAAGACTGTGAGTGTGGTGAAGAATGCGATCGACCTGAAGACGGTGAAGGCGATGGTGAAGGCGAAGGCGAAGGCGAGCAAAAGCGACAACGTGGTGGTAACAATGGCGGTAATAATCAATAAATAAAGCCGGCCTTATCAGAAACCTGAACCAACAGTGCCAAAATGAATCATATCCTGATATCAGGAACCCTTAGACCTTTTATTTGGCACCAATGAATCAAATCTATAAAAATCAAATCCTCTGCAGTCTGGCCCGGATAGCCATCCCCCAGGCTGCAGACTTGTATTGGTACACCCGGCAAATGGCATCCAACGTGATCTTAAATAATTCGATAGCATAACCTTTTGTTGTGCAGTAGCCTAGACTGATTCGGTTATTTTTCAGTTCCGCATACTCGGCAGGGATCTCTCCGGTACTGCTGGTCATTTTGAAATGCTGCTGTGTTCCATGAAATGTCATGAAAGTGAAGTGGCCTTTTCGGGCAGAAATTATTGCAACTTTTCTTTGTAGGTGAATCCCGGGGGTTTATATTGTTTTGAGGATATTTCATTGCCGCATACCTCCCATGAGGAGCATACTATTGATCCGGCAGGTCATTCCTTTCGCAAAAGCATTTCAATTTCAAGGAAACCACATGGTAAAGGATTTGTCGCTGAGATTTCGATCTGCCCTGGTATTCCTGTTCGCGTCCATGGTGGCTGTACCCAATTTTGCAGGATCCGTTTCAGGCGCGGCCACTGAAAAATTGCAAAATGATGGCGACCGTGACGCTTTGCAGGCTTCACTGGATACCACCGTCCAATCCGTACATACCCTGTACTCTCAACTGGATTCCACCGCCCAATCCGCGCATACCCTGCACTCCCTTGCCGAAGATTATTCCGATGACGGCACGGACCGCTGGCAGTGACAGCTTCAGTTTTTTGCATCCAACCTGGATTCTTTCATGGTCGCGCTGGGCGATTCGGTCATTCCGGCCGGGAACGGATCCATCATCACATACGATCAGCCCTACATGATGTGTACAATCATCGCCAAGGGATATCGCGACAAGCAGATCAGTTTCTTTCCGCTCAGGGATTCGCTGCGGGTGCTCCGGTTTGAAATGGAAGAGGCGGGGCCGGGCGATATGGAAAGAAGCATCTATCCGGTCATTCACTGGCGGTCCAACGTATTTCTGACAGCGGAACCGGGTACCCGGTTTGAACTGGATGGCAACCCGGTGCGGGATCTGCCGGAGGTACAGGCAGAGTTCGTAAATGACCATACCGTGCTGTTGCGGCTCACATCAGGCCACTACCACATTAATGCGCACTATGCCGACGGAAGCTCCCGCGAGGAACTTGTGCGTACAGCTCACAGCAGGATGGTCCACGCGCAGATGTATCAAAGGCCGCTGCAGTCAGAACTTCGGTCGGCGCGGTGGGCTCCCGGTGGCGGACAGAGTCTCAGGCACCAGCGTGCGCGGGCCAACCTGATCCGCGGCGCCATGATCACCAGCGCCCTGGGAACGGTTTTTGCGACGATGAGCTACGATGCCAGGCGCGACCGCTTCGACGAAGCCTTTCAGAAGTACCTGGATGCGCCTGAGCGCGAAGACCTTGATGCACTGTTCCGCGATGCCATCAAGGAACAGGACCGGGCCAATCTGATGGCCGGGCTCGGGGTTGCTTCAGCGCTTACTTTTGCAGGGGTCTACGTGTTCAATGTGATTGATGGTGGACGCGGTTATCGCGAATATATCGGTATCGATCCTTTTGTCGATTTTGATCTGCACTCCAGCCATCCCACAGTCGGTTTCCGCTACATGTTTGAATAATGCCGTTTGTAGTACAATCCCGAAAATAAATGATCAGAAAATTAAGAGGACCTTTGATTATGACTGATCCCGGGTGTGATTGACCCTCGGATGTGATTGACCTCCGGATGTGATTGACCCCCGGATGTGATTGACTTCCGAATGAGACTGAGACCCAAATGTAATAGACCTCCGAATGCAACAAGTTTCGAGTTCCCTTTGCATGTGACCAATACCAAACGTTAGAGTAACGCCATGTTTGCGCCAAAAACTATCCCGCCAATTTTCCTGACATGCCTTATAGTCATGATTGTCGTGCTTGCGTCGTGTGATCTTGTTGGCGTGAGTGCCGAGCGTAAGAATCCGCACGATCCTGAAAACCCGAAATATGTACCGCAGCCGCCCGAAAACATCCAGGCCAGGTTCGTCGACTTTAACGAGCAGCGCGGCTGGGTTTATATCAGCTGGCTGAGCAAAAGCGTAGAACAGACAGGGTTTCTGATTGAGAGGGCACTTGACGGTGAGACATTCGAGGAGTTCCATCGCAGAGAGTCGGCACACGGCCCGGTTCTTGACACCACGTTCCAGTTCCGGTCCCGCACGGCTTACCGGGTCACATCCTACATCGAACGGAACGGAGAAATCCATCGGAAAATGACCGAAGCAGTGCCATTATCATTTGGATCGATCAGATTTCTTTCAGCTCCGAGTATCAGGAGAAACCAGCTTATGGTCCGTTTTGAGGGGGATCGGGTGTACCGGGACGGGTTTTA
>SKYY01000096.1 GCA_007127665.1 Balneolales bacterium
GTTTCGGCCGACGAATTCGTGGAAGGGAATTTTGAACCGCTGGAAGAGAACAGGGATTATTTCATCAATGAAACGTACGGTTATATTTCCCTTGAATCGCGTCTCGGCGCCAACCAGGCCCTTGCCATTGCCTATACCTACCGTGATCCGCAAGGAAATATTGTTCGGGTGGGCGATGTCAATACCGGCGACGGACGCCGCCTGTTCCTGAAACTTCTCAGACCCTCGTACATGACCTCCAGCAGTACCGCCTGGGTCCTGACCATGCGCAATATTTACAACCTGACTGCCACCAACCTGACGCCGGAGAATTTCGATGCCGAAATCGTGTTTGACGGAGCCAACACGGAACAGACGAATCTGCCGGGTCTGAGCAATGTGCTCATGCAGGATCTCGGACTCGACCGTGTTAACTCTCAGCAGCAGCCCACTCCCAACAACCAGATCGATTTCGGAACCGGGACCCTGGATGCGGTACGCGGACGGATCATCTTCCCCTACCTGGAACCCTTCGGCCAGCGGATCATTGATATCTACGAAGCAAGTGCCCTTCCACAGGCTCAGATCGAGGAGAACATCGACCGCTATGCCTTTCCCGAACTCTACACGAACACCCAGCAGAATGCCCGGCAAATCGGTCGGAACAACCTGTTCAAGATCGCAGGTATCAGCCAGGGAATGGTCCAGGACAGCTACAACCTCGGCTTCGCACTGGTAGAGGGGTCGGTCCGGGTCCGCGCCAACGGAGTAGAGCTTACCCAGGGCGTGGATTACGAGGTGGATTACAACATTGGCAACATCGTCATCACCAATGACCGCTATCTGCAATCCGGCCAGGAAATTGTCATTGACTATGAGAGCAACCAGATGCTCCAGATTCAGCAGACCACGTTTGCCGGAATGCGGGCCGAATATCGCGTCAATGAGAACATCCGTTTCGGAAGTACCTGGTTCACGCTCAGGGAGCGCCCGCTGCAGGACAAAATTCCAGTGGGTGATGAACCCATCAATAATTCCATCATCGGCTTTGACGGATCCGCCCAGTTTGACGCTCCATGGATGACCCGGGCCATCAACTGGCTGCCGCTGCTTCAGACCCGCGCCGATTCCGATATCCGGATCAGCGGCGAATTCGCGCAGCTCCGTCCGGATGTGGCACAGACCCGCGCTGTATCACGGGCCATCAACCGCGGTGAACTTTATGCCGATGAAGAACGCGGACTCTCGTTCATTGACGATTTTGAGGGCTCCAAGACCAGCATCAACTTCCTGAGTCCGGGACGGTGGCACCTTGCCGCCGCACCCCACGCGGTTCCGGGATACGATCTTGACATGGACTTTGAGGACAATACACTGGATGCACGGGTGGCACGTTCCGATCTGCGCGGCAAGTTCTCATGGTACATGATCCCGGTTAACATCGGGCGCATCACCGATGCCGCACGCACACCGGAAAGCTTTCCCGTTTCGGTGTCTGACGTATTCCCGAACCGGGAAGTGCTGCGCCAGGAAGACCGCCTGCAGACGCTTGACATCCATTACAACCCCCGGAAACGCGGCCCCTACAACTACAATCCCAATCTGCGGGATCTGCTGGAAAACCGTCCGGAAGACACCTGGGGCGGCATGACGGCAGTGTTGCCGAGCGGACTGGACAACCTTCGCCAGAACAACATTGAATTCCTGGAATTCTGGGTTCAGCCACTTCTGCCCGGAGGCGTTCCTCCCGGAAGTAAAAATCCCGCCGACTATGACGGCAAAATCTATATCGACCTGGGCCTGGTTTCCGAAGATGTCATCCCCAATAATGTCCTTAACACGGAGGATGGACTGGCACGCGCCATTGACCGTGAAAACACAAGACTGGACGGTGTCGGACGATCCCGGCTTATCAGGGAAGTGACCAACCTGACCGGGCAGTTCTCCGTAGAGACACAGGAGCGGGAGGATGTGGGCCTGGATGGTGTACACAGTACCGATGGTGATTTTTCCGAACAGCAACTGTTCGCCGACTGGCTTGAGATGATGGAGATCGTGTATGCCGACCAGCCGGAAATGCTCCAGCAGATCCGCTCCGACCCGTCCAATGACCGGTACTTCTATTTCAACGATCCGCTGGTGGGCAATCTTCCGCTGCACGAGCGCTTCCACCGGATGTACGGCTTCCTGGAAGGCAACTCCCTTACCAGGGGCGATTCCCGGGCCATAACCAACCGGCCCGACACCGAGGGCCTGGTCAACCCGGCAACGGTACAAACCTCCAACTCCTATTTTCAGTTTGAGATTCCCCTTAACCCGGCCGATGAATCCTCCCTCCAGATAGGTCAAAACTACATTGTGGATAAAGTGGAAGGGGACCAGCCGACAGACCGGTGGTATCTGTTGCGCATTCCTCTCAGGGATATTGCCCGGCAGGTGGGCGCCATTGAGGACCTGGAACGCGTTCAGCACATCCGGTTCTGGATGAGCGGATACCGCGAGCCGTTCACCATGCGGTTTGCGACCTTTGAGCTGGTTGGAAACCAGTGGCGTGAGTTTGACGAACTGTCCATGACCGGTCACCCCAATACGGTTTTCGACATATCCACCATAAACATTGAAGAAAACTCCAACCGGCAGCCCATTCCGTATCGCATTCCCAACGGTGCTATCAGATCAGTGCAGCGCGGTCAGCAGGAAAACATCCTTGCCAATGAGCAGTCGCTCTCGCTTCGGGTAGAAGACCTGCGATCCGGGGAATACCGCATGATCCAGCGGCTCTATCCGTCCGGGCTGAATCTGCTGAACTATTCCAACCTCCGCATGTTCGTCCATGGGGAAGGATACGAGCGGCGTTCGGATGTGGAAATTGTTATCCGTCTCGGAAACGACCTCACCAACAACTACTACGAGTACCGGCAGCCGGTGACACCCACCGATCCCACCTTCGAGTTCACACCACTTTCGCAAAATCCCGATGCTTCTGTGCTTAGCAGCGAAACAGACCTTATCTGGCTCCCGGATTCCAACAGCGTGAATCTGGTGCTCTCATCCATGAATGCGCTCAAACAGGCGCGCAATCTGGCAGGTGTGGGTGAAGAAGTACTTTATGAACGCACGGACCTGGTGCAGGACGCACCTCCCGGTACTATCATTGCCATCAGGGGCAATCCGTCACTGGAACGGGTCCGGGAGATCGGAATTGGTATCAGAAATCCTCATCAGCTGGACCCTAATGGCAATAATGGCGCCAATAACGGAAATGTGAATTCCTCTGTGCGAACCTCGAATGTCGGCAAACCGTCTCTCGACGCTGAACTTTGGGTCAATGAATTGCGGGTTTCGGGATTTGATGATGAGAAAGGCTGGGCGGCCAGTATCCGATCATCTGTAAGGATGGCCGATCTCGGAAGCGTCCAGGCCAATTTCAGCCGCCAGACAGACGGTTTCGGTCCGCTGGATGCCAGTCTGGGGAACCGGCAGATGCGCGATGAATATTCCTACGACCTGTCCACCACCCTGAATATGCACCGTTTTCTTCCGGAGCGCTACGGATGGAATTTTCCGGTTACCCTTTCGGCGCGCCGCCGTCAGCAGACGCCGCGCTTTCTGGCACGGGAGGGGGATATCCGTTTTTCGGATTTCCGCGATGCCGTGGAGGCCAGTGATCTCACCGAAGACCAGCAGGAGCGTGAAATCCAGGCCATGCTGGATGAGATCCGGACCCAGCGCCAGAGCTACTCCATCAACATGTCGAA
>SKYY01000132.1 GCA_007127665.1 Balneolales bacterium
TGTCAGTTTGGAGGTAACAAGAGGCTGAATGTGATTCCCTCTTCTGCAGAATTACGGACAGGAATAATGGTAATGCCCAGTTGACGGGCGATCTGCATGGCCAGAGTCAGACCAAGCCCCATGTGTTGGGCTTTGTCGGTGACGAAAGGATAAAACATTCTGGTGCGGATATACTCCGGAACCGGATCACCAAAATTGGTGATGTTGATTCGCAAAGGGGACTCTGCGGTGATGACGACAGGAAAGTTTTTCCCGCTGGGATGTTCAAGGGCATTTTGAACGAGTATTTTCAACAATTTTTCCAGCTTTTCCCGGTTTCCCCTGATCACCCTGTTTTCTTTTTCCTTGCGGAATTGTATCCGGTTGTCTGCATCCACATTCATCTCTTTGATCACATCCAGGATAACCGAAGCTACACGTATATTGGTCGGTTTATAGTCCCACTCCTGCGTGTGCAGTGATTCCAGTTCATCAAGCATGGCGTTGAGCTGGTCCATGCCGGATGCCAGTTTGGCTACGCGTTTGCGTATCACATCTGATTCCGGACTGACTGCCAGAAGATCAATATACCCCTGCATGCCAGTCAGTGGCGAGCGCAGCCGGTGGAGAACCAGGGCAGCCATGTCCCGCGCACTTTGCGCTTCCGCCGGTCCCGGCAGGCCGGGGAACGGTTTCAGCAGTACAATTTGGCACGCCGTTTCACCCCACTGGAAATCATGGTATTCCATCACCAGCCAGGACTTTTCGAAATAGGCCATTTCAGGCAAATTTCCGTCTTTTTGTCTGTAGCACAGTATGCCGTGGAGTTTTTTTCCGGCTATGTGATTGCCGGGAAACCCCCGGGCAGCATTTGCATTTACAGTTAAAATGGTCTGATCCCGGGCTTCGGTAATGAAGGCCGGGAATGGATAAAACTCCAGTAGAAAACGTAGCTGTTTACGCGATAAATGTGCCGCTTTCATTTTCTGCAGGTCTGGGTCCGGTCCAGGGATGTCACCGGGCGCAGCGGAATGAAAGCCTGCTTCTTTCCCGGTCAGGAGTAGTTCATAGGTCGTATTCACCAATTTACAAAAATAATGTATAAAGAATCAGGCAGGGTATTAATGTCAACGATCGGCGCTGCCCTTCAGCCGATTACGCCATTGTTATCAGCCACCGGGTTCTGAAACTTAAGCGTTTTCACGGGACTGGAAAAATATGCCTTCAGATAGCATTTCCGGCCGCCGCTAACGGCGTTTGAACAGTGATTGAAGAGAGTGAAAGAGGGTTTTCAAAAATGGCACGGCAGTTGCTGTAGATTTCTTGAATCCAAAAAATATAAACACATGAAACTCATTGACGACCAACATTCGATGCTGTTGGGCAGGGCCATGGACGCCATGACGCTCAGGCAGAAGATGACGTCTTCCAACATTGCAAACCTCGATACTCCGGGCTACCGGAAGCTTGATGTGCGTTTTGAGGAGGAGCTGCAGCGGGCTCAGGCAAACGGTGGTGTTCGTAAAATGAATACGGTAACCCCCTACATTGAAGAAACCGACCAGAAACCTGTTCTGGAGGATGAGTTACTGGAAATGACGGACACACAGATACGGGTGAATGTACTGACCCGGTCACTCCGCCACCATTTTGAAATGCTTCGGATCGGAATAACCGGTATCAATCGCTAAACAAAACGCATTCCTGACTCATGTTACCAGAAAGAATTTTTTCATCATTCCAGACGGCTGCGCAGGGTTTGTCGGTACAGCGAAAAAAAATTGCTGCTGCAACGAACAATATTGCCAATGCCGGGACTACGGCACCAAAGGGTTCCGCCCAGGTGTTCCGTCCGCAAACCGTACAGACCGATACCGGCAACCGGCAAGATTTTCAGAGGACGCTTCTGAACAGCATATCCACGTTGCAGAGGAACCGTCCGGAGCACATCTCACCCAACGCGTCTTCCGGTAACCCGGGTTCGATCCGCAGCAATCTTGGACCGACAGCCGGCATTGTTGAAACGGATAGCTTCCGGTATGAATTTGACCCGGACCATCCGGATGCCGACGAGAACGGCATGGTACGTTACCCGGATGTGGATCTGATCCGCGAAATGACGCAGCTTGTAAGTGCCAACCGGCTTTATGAAGCCAATCTGAGCGCCATCGAAGCGGAAAAGCAAATCATCAAACGATCACTTGAAATATAAATGGAACAGTAAATACCGTCAGTCATGAATGTATCACCACTACAACATATTCCAATTCAGGAGCAGGACTCCCCAAACAGTCTCAGAAAGGCCGCCTCGGCTTCTCCGCCCCCGAAGCTGACCGACGAGGAGAACCGTATGATCCGCAAGGAGTTCGCAGATGTGAAGCAGGTCAGTTTCTATAAGGGGAATGGTCAGATGCATCAGGAGACCATCGGGACCCGCGGCCGCCACATCGACACCTTAATCTGACACAAAAATTAATCTGATAGCAACAGCAAGGGGATAATCATGAGCAGTCCGATTGAATTGAAAGGCATAAAGCCATTTGAGCTGGAAACAAGCCTTCGGCGTCCCGAAGTGCGCACCGCTGATACCGGTGACAGCTTCGGAAATATGCTGGCGCGTGCCGTCAGCTCCGTTGATCAGACCATGAAAACTTCGGAACAGGGCATCCAGGACTTTGTTGCCGGTAATACCGAGAATGTCCATGAGGTCATGATCAACATGCAACGGGCGCAGTTGAGTTTTCAGCTGATGGTTGAGATGCGCAATAAGGCCATTGAGACGTATCAGGAAATCAGCCGGATGCAAATTTAATTAGAGGTATAAATGATGGGACGCGTTACTGAGTCGATCCGGTCTTTTCTTGAACCGCTGAGTGCCGCACAAAAAGCAATATTCGGAATGCTGACCCTGGGGCTTTTTCTGTTCCTTGGTACCGTATTCTACATGACACTTAAACCGGACTACGCCCTGCTGTTCGGTTCATTGTCCGGGGACTCTGCGCGCGAAATCGTAGAGGAGCTTGAGGAGCAAGGGGTTCCGTACAGGGTTGGCCAGGGCGGCAGGGCCATTTACGTCCACCGGAACCGTGTGGATGAACTGCGTATGAAACTGGCACCGGTCAGTCTGAACCATTCCGATTTCCGGGGCTATGAGCTGTTTGATGAAAATGCCCTCGGGATGACCGATTTCATGCAGCGAGTAAATAAGCAGCGAGCACTCGAAGGTGAGCTCTCCCGCTCCATTAGCAGCCTGGAGCAGGTTGAGCATGCACGGGTCCATCTGGTTTTGCCCGAGCGGAGTCCGTTCCAGCGTTCAGCGGTCGATGCATCGGCTTCCATCATGGTCAATCTTAAGAGAGGCCGATCCCTGAACCAGGCGCAGGTACAGGGTATGACGGCATTGGTTGCCGGTAGTGTGGAGGGGCTGGAAACGGATGCCATTACCATTCTTGACCAGCACGGCAACCGTCTTACAGAGGAAATGCATGCCGGCACGGCACTGGCTTCGGGCTCCATGCAGATGCAGCTTCGTCAGAAATCCGAAGCCTATCTGACCGACAGGGGGCAGTCCATGCTGGACCGTGTGCTGGGGCCGGGCAACAGTGTGCTGCGCGTAGCGGTAGAGCACGATTTTGAAAAACTTATTCGTGAATCAGACCTGATCGATCCCGATAGCAGGGTCATTATTTCAGAGGAGCGCCGTTCGGAATCCAACA
>SKYY01000218.1 GCA_007127665.1 Balneolales bacterium
ATGAGGGCTGCCTTGGCATTGTCGCCAAGATCAGCACCGTCACCGATTCCGGCGGCAATGGCCATGATATTCTTGACGGCACCGGAAACCTCCACCCCGATAATGTCCCGATTGACGTACACCCGGAAATGAGGGGTCATAAATGTTTTCTGGATGACAAGTGAGGTCTGTTTGGAATTTGAGGATGAGACTACGGTGGTCGGCATATGCCTGCTCACCTCCTCAGCGTGGCTTGGGCCTGACAGTACCCCTATGTGATCGTCGCTGATAACGCCGGAGAGCACTTCCGAAAGCACCTGGCTCATTGTCATGAAGGTATCCATTTCAATACCTTTGGCCACGGTAACGATGCGTTCGGTTCCTTTGAGAAGGGGTTTTGCTTCTCCTGCCATGTTGCGGATGGTGTGAGACGGCGTTGCGAACACAACGATATCGGCGTCCTTGAGGGCGTCCCCAAGATCGGACCATGCGGTCACGTTACCGGGAAGTTGGATGTCAGGCAGGTAGACGCCGTTTTTATGGTATTTGGAAATGTTTTCTACGATTTCCGGCTCTCTGGCCCATAAACGTACCGGGTGTCCTTTTTCTGCGACGACCACAGAGAGTGCGGTTCCCCAGCTTCCGGCACCAATGATACTGATATTCACGAGGTTTACTCCTGGTTTAACCGGCCTTTTGCAGGTTTGAAAGACCGGATGCGGTTTTCGTTGCCCTGAATCAGTCTTCGAATATTGGAGTGGTGTTTAATGATGATGGTTGTGGCCACAATTGCACTGATAACGATCAGGCTGCCATCGATGGGTTGATCCAGTCCATATTTAAGGATCAAAAGAAAAACGGGATAGGAGAAGTTAGCAGTGATGGATGCCAGCGAGACGTAGCGGCTGGAAAAAAGCACGATGGCGAAAACCGTGATTGCAAGTGTGATGGAGATGGGTTCAATGCCGTAGAGCATTCCGGCCGCCGTGATAACGCCCTTTCCGCCCTTGAACTTAGCATACAGAGGGTACATGTGTCCGCCGACGGCAGCTGCTCCGGCAATGAGTCTCATGAATACATCGGTTTCCCACTCCACGCCCAAAATGACAATCTCAGGCAACACGCCGCCGGTGATATAACCAATCTGGCTGATGTAGTAAGCCGCTGTGAATCCCTTGGCAAGGTCGATGAGGCTTACGGCTACTCCGGCTTTCCACCCCAGGATACGAAAGGTGTTGGTTGCACCTGCATTGCCGCTTCCATGCTCACGGATATCCACACCCTTGAACAGCTTTCCCACCCAGATGGATGTGGGAATGGAGCCGAGAAGATAACTCAGTATGATTATGACCAGGAATGAGATCATACGGTATTCCAGTAAGAAGCCCCGGAAGCGTGGATTAAGAAGTCCCGGAAGTGTGAATTGAGAAGTCCCGAAATAGGGATTTGGGTCAGAACTGATCCGATTTTATAAAATAGGATTTTTTTGGGTCCATCCTAAGTGTTTGGTGCCAAATGTTTATGTGCATGATAGGATGAGCGCACAAACGGACCGCTTTCCACGTGCTCAATTCCTTTGCTTTCACCGACCTCTTTATAGGTCTCAAAAACCTCGGGGTGTACGTAATCTTCCACGGGCAGATGCATTTTAGTCGGCTGCATATATTGCCCGATGGTCATGATATTGACACCAACAGCGGCAATATCGTCCATCAGCTCGAATACTTCGGCAGGTGTTTCTCCCAGGCCGACCATGATTCCGGTTTTGGTGCGGAGTCCCTGATCCCTTGAAATCTGTAAAAGTTCTATGGAGCGTTCATATTTTGCTTGTGGACGTACACGCCGATACAGGCGTGGCACGCTTTCCAGGTTGTGATTGAGGATATCCGGGCGCGCATCCAGAACGACTTGAAGGGCGTCCCAAATACCACGGAAATCGGGAATAAGCACTTCTACGGTGACACCGGGGATCTCTTCCCGCAACAGTGCTATGGTTTTTGCGAAAATCGGTGCGCCGCCGTCTTTGCGTTCATCACGGTTGACAGAGGTGATGACCACATGTTTAAGGTCCATCAGTCTGGCGGCTTCAACCACGCGGTTGGGCTCGTCCCAGTCAAGTCCCTGAACAGGCCGGCCGGTTTTGACAGCGCAGAAACCGCATGATCGGGTGCAAACATCCCCGAGAATCATGAAGGTGGCCGTTCCGGCATTCCAGCACTCAGACATATTCGGGCAACGGGCTTCTGCGCATACCGTGTTGAGCGAATGGCCTGAAATGATATCGGAAATCTCTTTGTAGACCTTGCCACCAGGTATCTGGGACCTGAGCCAGTCGGGCCGGCGCTTGTGCTTGCTGCGGGATGAGTCACGGCGGAGTGCATCGGTGTCCGTCCCCAATCCTGCAACATCTGTGGCGCCGGTTCCTGACCCGCTTTGGCAGGGAGTGGTTTTCCGTTGTTGCTTTTCGGCTTGAGCGGGGGTTGAAATGACGTTTAATTCCTTGATCATTAATAAATTGCAAAATGTAAAGAGTTATCGGTCGCAGGATTTATGTGATGAAGCGACCGTATAATAACAGGGTGTAAAATAAGCACATCCGGAGGATATTGAAACCTTGTCGGGCTCACCGGCGGTGTTGAAACGGCGAAAAGAAAGCCAAACAACACTCCGGCAATATTTTAGGATCAAAAGTAGATCTTTGAGACCGGAAGCAAGCTCAGCAGCAGAAAACAGAGTGTTCAGGAGACATCCGTTTGGAGGTCTGTTCTGGTTTTTATGGCAATGGAGCAGTTGAATATGTCCCGGAATTCATCCAGGAGAAGATCGGAAATCTTCTTTTTATCAGGCGGCTGCCCGCAAAGCCTTTCAAAGCTGGTTACTCCGCCCTCGGAGATTCCGCATGGAATGATACCGTGGAAAAAATCAAGGTCTGTTCGGATGTTCAAAGCAAAGCCATGCATACAGACGTAACGGGAGCACTTGATCCCCATTGCACATAGTTTGTTGTTATCGACCCATACGCCTGTTCGCGAAGGTATGCGTCGGGCAGTAATGCTGAAGTGTGCGGCCGTCCGGATGATTACCTCTTCAAGCCGTTCGATGTAGGACGCGATACCCAGGCCAAACTGTTCCAGGTCGAGTATGGGATAGCCTACGAGTTGTCCGGGCCCATGATAGGTGATGTCTCCGCCGCGATCTGTTTTCACGACTTCGATTCCTTTCTGCCTGAGCATATCATCGGAAAAAAGCAAATTATCCCATTTCCCGCTTTTTCCGATGGTGTATACGTGGGGATGTTCAAGGAACAAAAGATATCCGGCCGGCAGATAATCTTTTTTGGGCGATATTCCGGGATTGTCCGGTCCGCTACCCGCTCGTTCTCCGGGAGCCCACCCGTATCTCTTGCTTTCAATCAGTTTTTGCTGCAGGTGCTCCTGCAGCTTCCAGGCTTCATTATATGAAATGGTACCGAGTTCGGAAAAATGGACAACAGGGTGCATGGCCGGCCGGGTAAGTCTTTTCAGGGAAAGATATGCCGGCTGATCCGGGAATTCAAATGCAGGATTCTGTTATCCCTTGTTCGACTTTCTCTTGTACCAGAATTGATAAGAAAGATAATCGACCAGGCCAATGAGCAGGACTGTCATAAACGAATATCTGAACCGGCTGGCCCAGGTGCTGTAGTATTCATCGCACCATGAAA
>SKYY01000065.1 GCA_007127665.1 Balneolales bacterium
AATGAAAGAATTCGGTCGGGGATCGATCCAAAGTAATGGTCGTCAAGTTCCTGCCCTTTCGGTGGCTTGGCACCAAAAAGCGTCCTGCCGGAAGTAAGAAGGTCCGGTCGGCGATAGAAATACTCCTGGTCGATCAGGAAATACTCCTGCTCAAACCCACCCGTGGCATTGATCCATTTCACATCCTCTTCCCCAAAATGCTTCAATGCACGCAGAGCCTGCTTGTTAAGCGCTTCAACAGAGCGGAGTAACGGCGTTTTGAAGTCAAGCGACTCCCCTTTCCAGGAAGCGAATACCGTAGGAATACAGAGGGTGGAACCTTTGCCGTTCTCAATGATAAATGCCGGCGACGTGGGATCCCATGCCGTGTAGCCGCGTGCCTCAAAAGTGGGGCGCAGTCCGCCGCTGGGAAAACTGGATGCATCCGGCTCTCCCCGCATGAGGTCGTTGCCCGAAAACTGGGTCATCGCACCGCCACCCTGGTTCGGGGTGATGAAACTGTCATGTTTCTCGGCTGTGGCGCCGGTAAGCGGCTGGAACCAGTGGGTGTAGTGTGTGGCACCTCTCTCGGTGGCCCACTCCTTCATGACCACGGCAACCGCATCAGCCACTTCATAGTCCAACGGTGCGTTGTCGCGGATGGTATTTTTAAGCACTTTCCAAACCGACTTTGGAAGACGCTCCTTGAGGGTATCCATGGACAGGCAATTCTCACCAAAGATCTTTGCAACATTCATGTCCATTTTCCCGGATCCGTTTCTTGCAAGCAGTGTAGCTTCCGCTTTTCTTACCGCTTCCAGTGCATCGAATCTTCTATACAGTTTGCTCATGAAAAATTACTCCTGGTTTTTATTCCGTTTTCTGATTTTCTAGACAGCACAAATATAAACCATTACGAATTAAAATCCATAATTATTTAATTAAAAAATATTTTTTGACTTATTATTTCATATATAAGCTATAAATTGCTTTATGCAAATCAAAAAAGCGCTTCCAGCCTGGAATCTCCTTATTCGTCATGTTGTTTTGTTTATTCTTAAATTCATCTTTTTCACATTGATTCCGATACCGCATGAAATATTCATGACCAGGCTGGCGTCAGGACACACAGGCGCATGATTAAAACTGGTCATGGATATTCTATCTGACCTTATAAATCCAACTTTTTAAACAGATGAAACGAACATGGCAGCCTCCGGCTGATGCACAGGAGCATGATCAAATCCTGTCCATGTGAATTCATTCTGACAATATGGATCATAATTGATTTAAACACATGAACCGAAGGTCGCGAAGCGCTACATTCATGGCCGATACTTCGGACACACAGGCGCATGATTAAAACGGTCATGGATATTCTATCTGACCAAATGAATCCAAAATTTTTAAACAGATGAAATATTCATGACAGTTGAACTGACACACAGTCGTATGACTAAAATCGTCATGAATATTCTATGTGTCCATATGAATCCAATGATTTTAAACACATGAAACTCTCTGTCTGGATTGAGGCAGCCCGCCTGCGAACGCTCCCGGCTTCTCTGGTACCTGTACTGGTCGGGAGCTCCCTTGCGTGGAAGCACGCTCTGTTCCACTGGCCTGCGACCATCGTTGCACTCTTGTGTGCCATTCTGATCCAGATAGCCACCAATTTTGCCAACGATTACTTTGACTTCCGGAACGGTGCCGACACCAATGAACGCGTTGGTTTTACCCGTGCTTCGGCTTCCGGTGAAGTTGCTCCCAACATCATGCTCGGTGCCGCATTGTCCACATTTTTTCTGGCTTTTCTGCTAGGGCTTTACCTCGTCTTTCATGCGGGATGGCCCATTCTTGTGATAGGGATTCTCAGTATTACATGCGGACTTCTGTACACGGGCGGGCCCTTCCCTCTTGCCTACAATGGTCTTGGGGATGTGTTTGTTTTTGTTTTCTTCGGACTGGTGGCCGTTATGGGCACCTATTATGTCAATGCCCAATTGTGGTCTGTGGAAGCGTTCTGGGCCGGGGTGGCCGTTGGTGCGCTGTCTACAATGATCCTTGCAGCAAATAACTACAGGGATGTGCATACCGATCGCAAAGTCAACAAAAAAACCCTTGTAGTGCTTCTGGGTGAACGATTTACACGCTGGCAGTATCTCCTGCTTCTCCTTCTGGCCTTTGCCATCCCGCCACTCTTCTACTTCAGGGAGTCTTATAATTCAGTGATATTTCTTCCGATTATCCTGACTTTACCGGCCGCATTTCTGGTGCACCGATTCTGGACAGAATCCCGCAAAGAGGAATTCAATCTCATCCTGGTACGCACAGCCCAGTTCATGACTGCTTTCGGAATCCTTTTATCTCTTGGCATTGCGTTATCCCGGTAACAAGAACCTTTATTCTACCTTCAACCGATGAAACATCCAACGCTGAAGCTTCATCGTTACACCATCCCGTTGCGGAAACCTTTTCATGCCGCCAAAAAAGAGATCTCTGAACGGGAGGGTTTCATCATTGGCGACGACCATGGCATCTGGTCCGAGATTGCCCCCTTGCCTGGTTTTTCTTCTGAGACGATTGATGACGCCCGCTCTTTTCTGACAGGTAACGCGGAGCGGATCCAATCCGCATTCCATAAGCATTCTCTGGACCGGTTACTCCTGGATGACAACTTGCAACCGGAACTCTCCCGCCTTCCATCTGTGCGGTTCGGACTCTCCATGCTATCTGAACAGCAAAAGGCAAAAACTGCGGATCAACCCCTTTACATTTACTGGAGAAACCTTTTCTATTCGCCACGGACCCGGCGGAACCGGATTGAACCGGTTAAGGGATACGTACGATGCAATGCCCTTGCCGGAATTATGGATATCGGTAGTCTCCATCAGCTGATACGGTACCGGCAGGAGTGTGGATTTCGCACGGTTAAAGTGAAAATCCCGGCGGAGCCGGATGAAGCATTTGAAGTTATTCGGGAAACCTGTCTCGCATTTCCTGAGATGCTTTTCCGGTTTGATGCAAACAGATCTTTTTCACTGCCTGATGCAGAACATCTTTTCCAGCAATTGCAGGATCAACAGAACCGGGACCTGTCTGGAAATATCGCATATATTGAAGAACCGCTGGCAGATCCGGACCCCGATTCGCTATCCCGGTTGGAGCCCTACGGGATCCCTGTGGCTGCGGATGAATCTGTCCGGTCACCGGCTGACATACGGCAACTCGAAAAAAGCACCAGTGTGAAACAGCTGATCATAAAACCGATGCTTTTTGGCTCTTTCTCAGAGCTGGAGACCATGATTGAAAGCAAGCTCGCGGTGACCATCTCATCCACTATCGAAACGGCCATCGGCCGCAGGCTGCAGGCACATCTTGCAGCCTTTTGCAATACCAAAATCACAACGGATCACGGCCTGGACACCGGCTACCTGCTTCAGATGGATTTCATTTCACTCGACTCCGGTCCGCATATCCAACTTGGGAATAAAAACGGTCTGGGCCTTACACCGGATACCAGTCATAACTGGTTGGTTCATGTCAAGGAATTCTGATCTGCCGCATGGACTCTCAATGGTCAAATACCCCCGATTCCTGTCCGCATATCAATGCCGGGGATTTTTACACACTGTTTGAAAGTGACGCGATATTTCTTATCGATGGGAAAAATGTCGATGGGAAAAATGTCGTCCGGTAC
>SKYY01000141.1 GCA_007127665.1 Balneolales bacterium
ACAAGTCCCCTCAATTTGCATATCTAATCTTTAGAAGAATGATTGTAGAAGAGTGCTTGCAGATGAGTACTTGCAGAAGAAGGATGATCCAGACAGGATGATTCTGGAATGACGATTGTGGAAAATGACCCTCAAAGGACGATTGCGGTAGAGTGATTCTGCAAAACTAATTGCTGAGGAGGATCCTGAAAAAAAGTCTCGAAGATTGATTCTGAAAGGATAATTGCTGAAGGATAGTTCACATTGCAGTCTGCTGATCAAACGGTGAGGCGGAACCATGGAAGTATTTCAGAAGAAAGTGCAGCATCTTTTGGAGCTCGCGGATGTCAGGATAAACGGAAGCCGTTCCTTTGACATACAAGTCCACAATGAAACTCTTTTCCAGCGCCTCTTTGCCGAAGGATCACTCGGTCTCGGCGAATCATACATGGAAAAATGGTGGGATTGCAACAATCTGGAAGAGCTTTTTTATCGTATCGTACGGGCTGAGCTGAATCGCCGGATCAAGCCGCTTCGGGAGTCGCTCACCCTGCTGAAAGCCACGATCCTGAACCTGCAAAAGCCTTCACGTGCTTTTCTGATCGGTGAACATCACTATGATATCGGGGATGATCTGTACCAGGCGATGCTTGACAAGCGCATGATCTACAGTTGCGCCTACTGGAAAGACACACGCTCCCTTGACAAGGCACAGGAACAGAAACTGGATCTTATTTTCCAAAAACTGGGCCTTCAGAAAGGCATGAGGGTTCTGGATGTTGGATGCGGATGGGGCGGTGCCCTGAAATACGCAGCCGAAAAGTATGGCGTAACGGGAGTTGGCGTGACGGTTTCGGCCAATCAGGCCCGTTCGGCGGCACATAACTGCCGTGACCTGCCGATTGAGATCCGTTTGCAGGACTATCGGGACGTTAACGGCCAGTTCGACCGTATCTGGTCCATCGGCATGATTGAACATGTCGGTGTAAAAAACTACCGGACATTCATGCGTGTGATGCGGGAACTTCTCAAGCCAGACGGGTTTTTCCTGTTGCATACCATTGGTGGAAACCGATCGGTATTCAAGTCGGATCCGTGGATAGGGAAATATATTTTCCCGAACTCAATGATCCCTTCGCTTCGGCAGCTAAGCCTGGCATGGGAGCGTATTTTCGTTCTGGAAGATCTGCACAATATCGGTACCAATTACACAAAAACGCTTCGGCAGTGGCACCGGAATGTAGAACGGAATGGCGCGAAACTGAGCGAAAAATACAATGAACGGTTTTTCCGGATGTGGAGGTATTACCTGTTGAGCTGTGCCGGGGTTTTCCGTGCACGCAACCTGAATGTCTGGCAAATCGTGCTTTCGCCCAACGGGATACCGGGCGGCTATGTACCGGTCAGGTGGTAACCTGTCAGGTAGTAACCGGTCAGGCAGTGGGTGAGCCAGTGATTGGTCAGGTAGTGGGTAGTGATTGGTCAGGTAGTGATCTTTTTCACCGTCATGAGAAGGATTGCCTCCGGTGTCTGGCGGCTGAATCCCTTGATGGCTTTGTCCGCATCCAGCAGGACTTCAAAAAGCCAGGGACATACCGGAAGCGGATACTGGCGGCCGGCCCGGGCGAGTTTGTTGTAATAAAACTCACTTTTGATGGCTGTCGCCTCCTGTATCCGGGCTGGTGTCAGCCCCTTGCGGGAAAGCCGCTGAATGTGCCATACCTTGCCGAATACGCCATACAGATAGCTGATCATGCGGATGACCTCCCCGGTGGGATTGTCCGCCCTTTTCATCATCTGATGTGCTATCATCATTGCCTTGTCCGTGTTCCTCTCAAACAGGGCGTCCTGGAATTCGAACATGGTGTATTCCCTGGACAGGCCAACAAGCTCCCTGACGTCCGTGGCACTGACAGGCTGGCCCTCCTCCCTTCGTGAAGCCAGTTTCCCGATTTCCATGGTCAGCTGCTGGAGATGGTTGCCCACATGAAATGCCAGAAGCTGAACGGCCTGATCGTCGAATGCAAGATTATGTTCCATCGTGGCCCATTCCGTGATCCACCGGGGCAGGTGTGTTTCTTCTACCGGCTGGAATGTATGCGAAACTACAGTCTTGCCTCTAAGCGCGGCACCGATTTTAGTGTTGGCTGATGGACGTTTTTCATTGATGAGCAAGAGTACCGTGGATGGGTTGGGTTGTTTCAGATAGGCTGTGAAGTCATCCACTGACACGGCTCCGGCATCATCGGCATCCAGAGAAATCTCATCGGTTCGGGCCCCGGCCGTTTCTCCCGGCTCTGCCGCCTCTGCTTCGCTCTGGCGCGGATCAAACATTTTCATGAAATCGCGTACAATGACCATGCGCCGATCCGCCATCATGGGAAAGCTCCGGCACATGGTGACGACCTTGCCGGCGTTGACCTCATCACCGTAAAGCACATCCATATTGAAATCGCGGGCCTCTTCCGGAACAGCAGCCATAGCTGCCTCCTGGAGCCGGTCCAGAAAAAAAGCTTCTTCGCCAAAAAAGGCATAGACCGGCTTGATGTCATGCCCTTTCAACTCTTCCAGAAAGGACTTGAATTCATTCAGGCTGGATTTTCTTTTTGCCATGCTACTTACGGACATGAATCAGGGATGAAAACCTGGCGGCCCCCGTCCTGATTGATTGCGGATTCATTACAGATTCATTGCGGATATATGGCGGATTCATTACAGATTCATTGCGCATTCACTACAGATACATCGCGCATTCACTACAGATACATCGCGCATTCACTACAGATACATCGCGGATTCTATTCGCATTCATTAAAGATACATTGCGGATAGCTACGGATACAACCGGCCCATCATACGCGGGAACGGGATGGTTTCACGGACGTGTTTCAGACCGCACAGCCAGGCCACGGTCCGCTCCAGTCCCAGCCCAAATCCGGAGTGAGGCACCGTTCCATATCTTCTCAGATCCAGATACCAGCGGAACTGCTCCTCCGGGAGTTTGTGCTCCTTGATCCGTTGAAGCAGATTGTCGAGGTTGTCCTCACGCTGTCCACCGCCGATGATCTCGCCATATCCCTCCGGAGCGATCATGTCCACGCCCAGGGCAACGTCATTGTTTTCCGGATCGCGTTTCATGTAGAAAGCCTTCACTTCGGCGGGATACCCATAGACCATCACCGGTGTCGGGTCGTCCATGGTGAGCAGCGTTTCGTCACTGCCGCCAAAATCCTCGCCCCATTTCTTTTCAAGCGCGGATTTTTTCCATACCGGAATGTTGCGCAGATCTTCTTCAATCTGGTCCAGGCGCGCGTTGATGTCTCCCCTCCTGCGGTCGATCTGAAATTTCCTGCCTTTTTTTGCCTGACCAAACTCGGCATTCAGGGATTCCAGTTCCTTTCTGAGCGCTTCTGCTTCAACTTTGCGCTCTTTCTCCATGCCATCAAGCCGATCCTGCATGGCCGGAGAATTCAGCCGGGCAACGGCATCGGTATAGCTTATACGCGGAAATGGGGCTTTCACCTGTTCCAGCTTTGATACATCACGCTCCAGGATCTCCAGCTCCTCGCGGTTGATACTGACCACTTCCCGGACCAGAAACTCCACCATCTGCTCGGCGAGATCCATATTCATGTCCAGATCATAGTAAGCCATTTCCGGCTCGATCATCCAGAACTCAGTCAGGTG
>SKYY01000036.1 GCA_007127665.1 Balneolales bacterium
ACGTTTGAAACCGCCCTGAAGGATGGGGACCGCTTGTCGACGGGCAAGATTGTTGCCCGGATGCGCGGTCCGCTGGCACCCATCCTGAGTGCGGAACGTACCCTTCTCAACTTTCTGCAGCGCATGAGCGGCATTGCATCGCAGACCCGCCGCTATGTGCGCGAACTTGAATCCACGGGCACCCGTATCCTCGATACCAGGAAAACGGCTCCCGGACACCGGTACCTCGACAAACTGGCCGTGCGTGCCGGCGGCGGGACCAACCACCGGATGTGCCTGGACGATCGCTTTCTTATCAAGGAGAACCACATCCGCATGGCAGGAAGCATCGCCAAAGCGATTGCGCTGTGTGCCTCCTACAGGCAGCAACATGGTCTCAAAGCCGGTATTGAGATTGAAGTGACCAATCTGGCGGAACTCCGGGAAGTGCTTGACAGCGGGGGCGTCGATTATGTGATGCTGGATAATATGACGCTGGACGAAATGCGCGAGGCGGTTTGTCGCGTGGATGGGCGGTTCCTGACCGAGGCCTCCGGGAACGTGACGCTGGAGCGGCTCCGCGATATTGCCGCCACCGGGGTGGATTTCATCTCTGCCGGAGCGCTCACGCATTCGGTAAAAGCGATGGATATTTCCCTGCTGCTGCAATGACCGGAAACAGAAACTTCTCCACTGAAAACGGAAACGGAGCCCGAAACGGAACCGGAATCCGAAACGGAACCGGAACCCGAGACGGAACCGGAACCCGAGACGGAATCTTTTCCACCGGTGCCGGATTCCATCCGCTCCTCTATTACGTTGTGCTGCCTGTAACATTATTATTTGCAGCTGTTGCCTGGAGTCCGCCGTTTTTCCACAGCAGTATCCTGGAGTGGCATGAGAGCTGGCAGAGAATGCTTTTCTCGAGGGTCTGCCACCAGCAACTTGACCGAACATTCGCAGTACAGGGAATACCGCTGGCGGTTTGCAGCCGTTGCATTGGCATTTATTCGGTACTGCCTGTCGCCCTGGTCATTTTTTCGTTTTTTTCAACTGTCCTGAACATAGCAAAATCTTATATTGTTACCTTGTTTGTATTGGCATCGCTGATTGTGATCGTGGATGGAGCTGCCAATCTGTTTCAGCTGTGGCAGAGTTCGGATCTTATCAGAGTACTGACAGGAGTTTTCTGGGGCTTGGCGACCGCACTTCTTCTGGTCATTGCCCTCACCACACACCGTGTTTCTTAATTTAAACTGGAGGTCAACATCATGGAACCCGTTGAAAGCAAAAGTTACTGGAACGCTTCTGCAAAGGCAGGGGTGGTTTTCGGATTTGTCGTATTTCTGATATCGACCATCGGCAGTTATATCACCATCCATTCCGAGCCAACCGGAAACCTGCTGAGCGGCACCATTCTGGCCTCCGGTCTTGGTTGTCTGGTCGCAATATTCGGAGGCGTGCTTGCCGTGAAATTCTACATTAACGAGTACGGTCCGGAGATGAAAATCGGCCAGGGGGCGGTTATTGGTCTGTTGGCCGGGGTAGTAATGGCGGTTGTCTCGCAAATCCTTGGCCTCATCTGGCCTGTGATCGACGGCGCTTTCATTGAGAACCTTCAGGCTGCGCTGATCACCAATATCGAGATATCCGAACAGATACCTGCTGCCCAGAAAGAGGATATGATCGATGCCATCTATGCGCAATTCCAGAACTACTACTCTGTCGGAAACATTCTCCAGGGTTTCCTGATGGGTGTTGTCACATACGGATTGCTTAATGTGCTGAGCGGTCTTCTGGCCGCCAAATTCATGGGCAGGAATCCGCAGCCGGAACTGTAATATTCATTCAGAATTATGTCCGATTTTCCCTCCGGCAGCAGTCAGGGCCATCCCTCCGGGGACAGGGCCGGCGATCTGCCTTCTTCAACTGACAGCGACACCCCAACCGGATATCTTCACGAACAGAGCTGGGCCGAGCGCAACGGTTTTCCGTTATGGCTCATGGCCCTGGTATGGCTGGTCGTATCGTTTCTTTTATTCCAGCTGGCCGGCACCGCCGGCACCGTGATATACCTGCTGGCGGTAAGCGATGATCCTCTGGCGTTCGATACGGCCATGCTACTGGAGCATCTGGACGTGCTCTTTATTGCGAACTCTGTGAGCCAGATCCTGTTTCTGGGGCTGGCAACCTGGCTGGTAACCGGACTCCTTACCAAAGGCAGCCGGTCTGACTTCCTGCGACTGAAAGCCGACAGCCGAACGGTGCCGGTAATCCTGATGACGGCGTTGCTGGTTGTGGTGATGCAGCCGCTGGTCTGGCTGCTGTCATGGCTGAACGCGCAAATCCCCTTAAGCGACGGCTATATGGCCTTTGAAGAGAGCCAGATTGAGATGTTGAAGAACTTTTTGACCAGCGACCATGTCGTGCTGCTCACACTGATACACGTGGCGCTGGTTCCCTCGGTCTGTGAAGAGGTTCTCTTCCGCGGCTATTTTCAGCGCGCTATTGAAAAGACGTGGGGAATATGGGCGGCCATCGTCATTGGCGGGCTCCTGTTCGGGATCTATCATATTCGTCTTACACAAATCATTCCGCTGGCTGTGATCGGAATGCTTCTGGCATGGATCGTCTGGAAATCCGGCAGCCTCTATCCCGCCATAGCCGGTCACTTCGTGAACAATGGCGGAAGCGTCATCGCGGCCTCCCTGTACCCCGAATTCATGATGGAACAGATGACAGAAACGGAATTTCCATCCATATGGCTCTTGTTGATAAGTCTGGGAGCCACTATTATGCTATTACGCGCCATAAACCAAAAATCCAAGCGGGAATGACACATGTTCAGCGATAAAATGAAACCTGATGAAGTCGATAACTGGAAGTGTGTGTACGAAACCAGTATCGAAAGTGAAGCCCGTCTCGTTCAGGCATTCCTGAAAGACCAGGGGCTGGAGTGCGAGGTATTGTCAAAGAAAGACAGTGCCTATACCGTAAATTTCGGTGATCTGTCCGCACTGTTTGTCTATGTACCGGCCGATCAGGCCAACAAAGCGTTCAAGGCCCTTGAAGAGTGGAAAGCCGGCAAGATCGACTACGAGGGTAAAGGGGAACCAGACGGGGATGATGAGAACGGTGCCTGAACTAGCCAAACGTATTCTTTCCGCACTGGTAGCGGCACCGGTTTTTTTATATGCAACCTGGCTTGGGGGGTGGTATTTCACGGTTGGATTGATGCTGGTCACAATTGTGATTCAGGTCGAAATTATCGGTATGCTTTCAAAACAGGAGCTGCGCACCCGCAAGGTGATGTCCATACTTCTTGGCATTCCCATTGTGCTGATGGCAGTGATACCCGGGACGGCCTGGATGATTTTTCTGGCTGTCCTGATTTTGGTGATGGTGACCGAGATTTTCCGGAACCATGACGAAGGATGGAATCATCTGCTGACGACCATCCTGGTCGGCGTGATGATACCGGCGCTTGTCTCCGGGCTTATCGTCCTGCGGAACTTCGGGGACGACCAGGTTGGATTCTACCTGACCCTTACCTTGCTGCTGATGGTATGGAGCAACGACACATTGGCCTTTTTTGGCGGAAAAAC
>SKYY01000013.1 GCA_007127665.1 Balneolales bacterium
GCACGGGCGCCTCCGTCGGCAATTTCACCGCCGAAACCGCTGTCAAAAAAACCGGCATAATGGGTGCGCAACTCCCCCGACCCCGTGTCGTAGGGCACCATCTCGGCCGCCAGGTGGCTGGGAATGCGGCATCGCTCCTTAGATGCAAAAATGTAGAAGGCCTCCGGCTCCAGGATCATGTAGTCATCCTTCTGGGCATAAATCGGGTCCCAGAAAGCATGTACGCGGTACTCGCCCGTCTTGTCCAGGTCAATCAGGTCACGGTGCTTTTTGGCCTTGTACCCCACAATCTCCCCCTCCTCTCCGTGCAGGCTTACACGCATGAAAAGACCGTCCTTGACATTGAGCTGGTCGAGCGGCAGCGCTTTGCCCCGCTCGTCAAACAGGATGGGATCTTTCAAATGTGTGTGCAGGATGTCCTGGTCGGAAAGCATCGCTTGTCCATGCCGGATTCGCAGCTGATTCAGGCGCTGTCCGGTCCGGATCCTGACCGGGAATGATTTGGGAACCACTTCCAGGTAGAGACGGCCCTGATACCCCGGCGCGATCTCCTCGAAACGATGGCTGAAATCGGTGATCAGCCGGGTGAAAATATCCAGCCGGCCCGTGCTGCTTTTCGGATTGGCCTTGGCCGAAAGCGGCTCCTCGGTCTGCAGGACGAGCGAGGTTGTCTGAGCCGGGATCATGCGGCCTGTCATGGGCAGGTAGAGCTCTTCCAGCAGCGGGATCAGGTAGGTGCAGTTCTGCTCCAGCACCGCTCCCTCACGGATATCGATGGTGTGCTGGGATAGCCGCTCAAGCTTGCTTTCGACCGTCTCGTTCTCGGGCAGGAAACTGCAGCGAACGCGATATGCCGTGGGACCAAGCCGCAGATCGACCGAGTTGGGCTGGAACTGGTCATCCCGGATGGGATACTCCTCTGACGATCGGAGTACGCCGGAATCACGCAGCAATTTGAGATGCTGGATGGGCAGAATGCCACGTGTGCGGATCAGCAGCTTGCCGGCATGTTCCCGGTCATTCGTCTTTTTATTCATTTCGGATCCACTCCGGCCAGCTCGTGAACAATTTTCCACTCCTGCTCCGTCACCGGCTGAATGGATAACCGGCTGCCTTTTTTAAGAAGCATCATATCCTCAAGGCCGGGTGTGTCCCGAAGCTGGTCCCGAAGCACGGGCGGATCAAATTTGGCGGTGAACTGCACGTCTACCAGCATCCAGCGCGGATTCTCTTTCGTGCTCTTCGGGTCAAAATATTTGGAATCCGGATCGAATTGTGTGGGATCGGGATAGGGTTCGCCGGCTACGTTCATGGTACCGACGATGGCGAGCGGGTTGGCATTGGAGTGATAGAAAAACACCCCGTCCCCCACCTTCATCTCATCGCGCATGATATTGCGCGCCTGATAGTTGCGGATTCCGTCCCAGTGAGCCGTGCCGTTTTTCATCCTGATAAGGTCATCTATGCTGAACTCGTTGGGCTCCGATTTCATGAGCCAGTATTTTCGTGCCATGTGTCTGCTGCCTGAATTTTTCAGATGTATGTTTCAATTGAAATTACGGATCCGGAAGCAACCTGCCCGCCATGTTGATCCTTTGATGATATCAGCTGCTGCTTTTGAAAGCCGCCGGTACCGGACGGGGCTTGAATATTGCCAATGCCACTGACGGATATCATTTGCCGTACCTGCCGGCATACCAGGCCAGGGTTTCCCTGAGCTGCTCCTCGAATTTCATCTCCGGTTTCCACCCGATTTCCGTCTGGATTTTAGTCGGGTCAATGGCATAGCGCAGGTCGTGTCCGGCCCGGTCGGTGACAAAAGTGATCAGGTTCTTGTAGTCACCCTCCGGCCCTTCGCCCACCAGCTCGTTCAGGATATCACACATAAGCTGCACCAGATCAATGTTGCGCCACTCATTGTGTCCGCCCACAATATACGTTTCACCGACATGCCCCTTTTCAAACACACCCAGGATGGCATTGCAGTGATCCGTTACGTACAGCCAGTCGCGAACGTTTTCACCCTGTCCGTAGACCGGAATCGGTTCATGCGCCAGCGCCTTTCGGATAACCGTCGGTATCAGTTTTTCATCGTGCTGATGCGGACCGAAGTTGTTGGAGCAGTTGGTGGTAACTACGTTCATGTTGAACGTTTTGAAATACGACCGCACCAGGAAATCACTACCGGCCTTGGTGGCGGAGTACGGTGAGTTGGGGGCATAGGGTGTCTTCTCCGTAAAAGCTCCCTCCTTGCCAAGTGAGCCATAAACTTCGTCTGTGGAAACATGGAGGAACCGCTTGTCGGCGTATCCGTTGGGATCCTCGAGCCATAGCTGGCGGCACTCCTCCAGTATGTTGAACGTGCCCACCAGATTGGACATAACAAACGGCTCGGGACCGGTGATGGAATTGTCGACGTGCGATTCGGCCGCCAAATGCATCACGCCATCGGGACGGTACTCCCTGACAATCTCCCGGACGGCATCGCGGTCGACCAGGTCCGCCTGAACGAAACGATAACGCTGATCATTTTCCACAGGCATAAGATAGCTCAGGTCCGAAGCATACGTAAGTTTGTCCAGGTTCAGGATGGTAATGTCATCTCGCCGCGATAGTAGAAAAAGTATCAGGTTGGAACCTATAAACCCCGCTCCACCAGTTATTAAAATATTCATGGCCATTATCTATAAATGATACGTCATTTTGGAATATCGCTTTCATCCAGTTCGGATAGCAGCGGTAGATTGCTGTCTTTTTGCGAGAGGACGGGATCGCTGACAGGCCAGTCAATCCCGATGCCGGGATCGTTCCAGCGTATGCCCCGTTCCCCTGCCGGATTGTAATAGTCGGAGCACTTGTACAGGAATGTCGCCCGCTCGGAAAGTACAAAAAATCCATGCGCAAAACCTTCCGGGATATAGAGCATCTCCTTGTTCTCTTCGGAGAGCCGCCTGCTGACGTACTTGCCGAAGTTGGGAGAGTGCCTCCGTATGTCAACCGCCACATCCAGGATCTCACCTTCGGTGACCATCACCAGCTTGGCCTGGGGGTTGACGATCTGGTAGTGCAGTCCCCGAAGCGTTCCCCTGACTGATCGCGACAGGTTGTCCTGCACAAACGGCTCACGAATACCCGCTTTGTGAAACTTGTTGAGCCGAAAGGTTTCGGTAAAAAAACCCCGTTTGTCTTCAAAAATAATGGGTCGGATGACGATCACATCCTCCAGCTTGGTCGGGATAAATTCCATAATACGTTCCGGTACTGCGTTGGTTAGGTATGACTGAGGAAACGCTCCAGCTCCTCCTGCCATGGTAAAATACGTGTTCCGGGGACACCAGCCAATTGCCGGATGTCGAGCCGCGACCATTTCGGACGGTTGGCCGGGGTCGGAAATTCGGTGGTTGGGATGGGCTCCAGCGCCACCCTTGTACCGCTGAGACGGAATATTTCACGGGCGAAATCATGCCACGTAGTGACACCGGCAGAGGAAAGGTGGATCGTGCCCCTGATGCTGTTTTCAATGAGGGCGCGGGTGTTGTGGACCACCGCTTCCGTAAACGTCGGACAGCC
>SKYY01000075.1 GCA_007127665.1 Balneolales bacterium
ACATGAAACATTCATGGCCGATACTTCGGACACACAGAAGCATGATTATTTCCATGAATGCTCCATCTGACCGCTTGAATCCAAAAAATATAAACAGATGAAAGATCAACGACATGACAAGGCACAAGAGCGGGCGCAGCCGGAGCGGCACCGGGTACAGGACATCCCGGATGAGATGCGAGGTCATGCACCTGCATACGACAACTACTCCGGAAACGTATCCACCATTTACAGTAAACTTGCGCCGGTCTACGATCATATCATGAAAGATGTGGATTACGAGGACTGGACGGATTACATCGATGCTGTGATCCGCTACCATCATCCGTACGGCAATCGGATGCTGGAGTTGGCCTGCGGGACGGGAACCATGGCGCTGGCCATGGAAGAGCGTGACGATTATGAGATAACCGCCACCGATGCTTCACCCGAGATGATACGTATCGCTTCTGAAAAAGGACGCCGCCTGAAGAGCGGCATCAGGTGGCTCGTGCAGGATATGTGCCGTCTGGATATCGGCAGACGGTTCGACATCATTTACATGGTCTTTGACAGCCTGAACTATCTGCATCGTGAGGATGAAGTCCTCTCCCTTTTTGAATCAGTTGCTTCTCATATGGATGACGACGGAATCTTTGTTTTTGATTTCACAACACCCAGTTTCTCACCGAAAATCGCTCCGCTTCTGGACGGGGAGCAGAGAAAGCTGCGCAATTACCGCTATCGGAGGAACAGCCGCTATGATCAGGAAAAAGGTATCCACATCAACCATTTTTTCGTGGAAAAACGGGACCCGAAAACGGACCTGACCATTGAGCGTTTCGAGGAGGTGCACCAACAGCGGATATGGACCCTTACAGAAATAAAATCCATGGTTATGCGCTCCAAATTGCGTATGTTAGGTGCTTATGAAGATTTTGATTTCAGTGAAGCAACCGACAAAAGTGATCGTATAACCTTGGTGCTGCGACATGGCTGAGCAACCCGTCATATCCTTTGCAAACGTAACCGTCCGTTTCGATGAACGCATCATTTTCCGTAACCTGGACTTTGCGCTTGACAGCGGTGAATTTGTCTACCTGATCGGGGCCACGGGGTCAGGAAAAAGTTCGTTCCTGAAGCTGATCTACCGTGATCTGCTCCCCATCGAGGGTTCCGTACAGGTGGCCGGGATGGATGTGACCCGGTTGAAAGAACGCAAAGTACCGGAGCTGAGACGCAGCCTGGGCATTGTGTTCCAGGATTTTCAGCTGTTGCCCGACAGGAGCGTGTACGACAACGTGGCATTTGCCCTTGAGGTCACCGGAAAAAAAAGGAGTTTCATCAAGCAACGCGTTCTGGAAGTGCTCTCCATGGTCGGCCTGAGCCACCGGCGTTTTGACATGCCCGATGATCTTTCCGGCGGGGAACAGCAACGGGTGGTCATTGCACGGGCACTGGCAAACGAGCCCCGGCTCATGCTCGCCGATGAACCTACAGGAAACCTGGACCCCGAGGCGGCACATGCCATAATGGACATCTTCCGTCAGATCAATAACCGCGGCATGGCCGTGCTGATGGTCACTCACAATTACGATATGGTCAAACGTTATCCCTACCGGACCGTTAAAATCCAGGAAGAATCCGTTGTCGAAGTGAGCTCCTGATGCTGGAAATATTCAACTGCCGCTGGAAATATGTCCTGACACAGACACAAAGAATGATAACCCTCCAATGAATAAAACCGATGTACTATTTGTTGTCCCGAATTATCCAAGGCGCCGCAATTAAAGCCACTTTCATCCCAACCCCCGCAACCATAGCCGCTATCGCACAAACCTCCGCTGCCGGTGTCATTTTGAACCGGACACTCCGCCTGTTCCCACTCATTGCACTGCTGATCACTTCACTCTGCCTTTTCCCCGTCTCCCCGGCAACATCCGCATCCACCCTGTCCGGAGCTTTATCAAACCAAATGCAATCCGCATCCACGGTTTCCGAAAGCACATCCACCCTGAACGAAGCTTCATTTTCGGGCCCAGGGACGGCAAACTTTCGCAGTGATCCGGACACGCTCTGGTTCCTGATTCGCGTGGACGATATCTACTTCCGCTCTGATTCGTATCAGGGGATGCATATGCCTCACAATTTCACCGATTTCCAGAGCGCCGTAGAGGAATTTGGTGGCAAGGTGACCTGGGGGGTGATCCCGCACCGGCTGATCGAGCCGCTGAATGCCACCGGTCATATGACGCGCGATCTGCGTGAAAGTGTGGCACGCGGACATGAAGTTTCGGTGCATGGATATACCCATATTTGTCCGCTCAGCTGCGAGCAGAGTCCCTGGGGACACGAAATGTACTGCCCTACCCGCAATCACCATTTTACCTTTGAGGAGCAGTCCGCGCTGATAGGCAAATCAATGACACTGCTGCGTGATTCACTGGACATTGTGCCGACCTCGTTTATCGCGCCGGGACACCATCTGGATGACACCTCCTATGAGGTGCTTGTGGATTTTGACATGTTTGCCGTGTCCAATTACCGTCACGGGACCGACGGTTCCTATCCCCGGAAAGCGATACCCGGACTGGTGGATGTTCCCGTGCATGCCGAGTTCACCTGGGCGCTCACGCCGGCCAACTACGACTCTGAGCTGGCACTGGCCATAGCTGATGTGAAAGAACGCGGCGAGGCCGACGGCTACTACAACCTGATGCTGCACGATCCGTTTACACGTCCCGGGTATTACGACGGTCTGGTGATTGACTGGATGACGGAACTTCTGGATACGCTTACCACTTATTACGGTGAACGAATCCGGTTCATCACGCTCAGTGAGGCAGCTGAGAAGTTCCGTGAAACGGAGGTGGCTGCCGGGGATTATCTCGCCGATCTGCCTGATGGCGTGGTTCTTGACCAGAACTATCCCAATCCGTTCAATCCGGTCACAACCATCGGCTATGCCCTTCCGGAGCCGGGTCCTGTCACCATAACCGTCTACAATACACTCGGGCAGGTAGTGGCCCGCCTTTTTGACGGATACGCTGCTGCCGGACGTCATGAGGTCCATTTTGACGCATCAGATCTTACAAGCGGTGTGTATATCTACCGGTTACAGACAGGGAATGCCAGTGCAAACAGGAAGCTTTTGCTGGTCAAGTAACAAAAGTCCATTAACGGGGCCGTATCAAACCCGGAAGGCCTATCCAATTGGGGAACAATCACATGGGACATGTACACCCGGAACACAGATACCCGGCGCCGTATGCACCAATACGCTGATGTTGCAAAAAACGGAGCGTGGCATATCGCGAATTATTCCTCTTCGTCCTGCTTCCTTCGGAGGATGTAGTGGTCAACCGAACATTTTCCCGAGCCGTAGAAGAAAAACACGACCAGCAGGACAAATATGAGCACCGAGTATTCCAGCTCCGTAGTGGGTCCGAAAAAGGTACTGCCCTGCCCCGAGTAGTAGATGGCTCCGAGCAGCACAATCGGCATTTGCGCCAGAACGGCTATCCGGGTCAGCATCCCGAAGACGATCATCAGTCCGCCCGCCAGATGCGCAAAAACGACGTAGTGAGAA
>SKYY01000006.1 GCA_007127665.1 Balneolales bacterium
CTTCCGGGACTTTCGAGTTCAATACTCCGTTGTTTGATGCAGTCATAATAGCTAACTCCGGTTAAACCAGTTCAAAAAAGATACTCAGGGGCAGGCCGATAAACCCGGCGGCGATGATCAGCGCCAGTACGAATGCGATCGTGTAAATGACCGGATTGGTTCTCCGGGACATCCATCCCAGCGACTGAAATGCGCTCCAGACACCGTGGCGCAGGTGCATCCCCAACAGCACCATGATAATCACGTAATAGACGGTATAAAGCGGCTGTGCGAAGACCTCGGTCAGGCGGGCGTGTACATCGTGCATTTCCACACCTCCATGGACAATCTTTTGAAAATCATGGAAAGCGAAGGTGTTCAGGTGGGTGATCACGAAAAGCAGCAGCAGGATGCCCGTCAGGATCATCGAGCTGGAACTCCAGCTCTGACGGCTGACGCCTCCCCGGGAAGCATACATCTCGTATTTCTCGGGACGGGCCTTGCGACGCTCCAGCCAGATGGAAATACCCAGCCAGGCGTGATACACGAAGAACAGCAACAGACCCAGCCGGACAATCCAGAGCAACGGCCCAAGCTGATGCAATGTGTGTGAATAGGTGTTGATGGCTTCAGGTCCCGCGAAATAGGCGAGATTGCCGAGCAAGTGGACGATTATAAACAGTACAAGGCCAAACCCGGTTACACCGGTTGCTATCTTGCGGCCCACTTGTGAGTTAAGGAAAGTGGCTGCTTTGGACATATGGGTAAATACTTGTTTGAGGCAGTAATTGCATGAGTAAAGATTGGGCTAATATAAAGTTTTTAAACGATATTTTTCGTTTCCGGTCCGTCCGGAAAACACTATTTATACCGACTCTATATAAGCCTCAGGCACGCTTTCGCACCGATCTGCAGTAATACCAAAAACTACCGACAGCATATGAATATTCTGCGAAGAAACCGTCCGTACATTTTTGTATTTTAGAAAATCAATCAGTTGCAACCGGTTACAGTCGGCATTTTTTTGATCAGGATATTCGTATAATTGACGAGACATGCTTGATGCACTGTCTCTTATTGAGTAGTTTTTTGGACAGCTTCACGGAGAAAACTTCAAAGGAAATGCATACCAATTATTTGCATTTCCTTCATTAAAACGGACAATTCTGGTATTGTCTTCTCTCTATAAACAGACACTTTTTTCCTATGTCACTAATGGTATCCATCTCGGGTATCAGGGGCGTCTTCGGAACGGACCTGACACCTCAAAACCTGGCGCTTTATGCCTCAGCATTCGGAACCTGGCTCGGCGGTGGTACCGTGGTCCTTGGGCGGGACAGCCGTGTTACCGGTGAACTTTGCGAACGTATTGTGACGGCGGCGCTCCAGGCTACCGGCTGCGATGTGATCCGGCTGGGTATCGCCCCCACACCCACGGTTGCCATGGGGGTACTTCATCACAAAGCCGCCGGCGGCATCATTATCTCCGCAAGCCACAATCCCGCCGAATGGAACGCACTGAAGTTGCTGAATTCCAAAAGTGAGTTTCTGGATGCGTCTGAGGGCAAGGAGGTGATCCGGATCGCCCGGAATCACGGGATTGACTACCGTGACTATCTGGATACTGGACGGGCCCTGTGCAACGAAACCATGCTCGACGCACACATAGATGCCATTCTGGCACTTCCCTATATCAACCGCGACACCATTGCCGGCGCCGGATTCCGGGTTGCCGTGGATGCGGTTAACGGAGCCGGGTCACATGCCATCCCGCTACTCCTGAAGCGGTTGGGTGTAAATGAAATTTCAAAAATACATTGTGTGCCGGACGGCCTGTTTCCACATAACCCGGAGCCGCTCCCGGAGCACCTCGGTGAAATCCGTGATCTGGTCACCAGCACCGGCTCAGACATCGGATTTGTCACCGACCCGGATGCCGACCGGCTGGCGATTGTCAGTGAAGACGGCAACCTGCTCGGCGAGGAGTACACTCAGGCCATTGCCTTTGACTTCATGCTGGGCAAAAAACCGGGTCCGGTCGCCACGAATCTCTCCTCTTCACGTGTTACGGACGATATTGCCGCCCAACACGGCCAGAAATGCCATCGTGCCGCCGTAGGCGAAATAAACGTGGTGAAAGAGATGCAGCGTGTCGGCGCCGTTATCGGAGGAGAAGGCAACGGCGGTGTGATCAATCCCGACCTGCATTACGGACGGGACGCCCTGGTTGGTATTGCCATGGTGCTGCAACACCTGGCGGAGCAGGGAAAAACAGCATCGCAGATCAGGTCGGAGATGCCGGACTACGTAATCACCAAAACCAAAATGCCAATTGGAGATCTGAACGCCGACACCATCCTGAAAGCTGTAGCCGAAGCATACTCCGGCGAAAAAATCGACACCACGGACGGGGTAAAGATCGATTTCCCGGATGGATGGGTTCACCTGCGCAAATCCAATACCGAGCCTATTATCCGTATCTATGCCGAGGCCCGAAACGCGGAAAAAGCCGCGGAGCTGGCTGACAATATCCGTTCAAAAGTCAACTGATGCTTTGAAAATGGCCGTACGGCATATAACTCTGATTCACAACATGATTGTGACACACACCAGCTCTGATTATCCCATTCATTTCAAAAAAGCACTATACCCAGCACCATGCTTGAATCCATGACCGGCTACGGCCGGGGTGAACACACCACTGAACAGTACCGGGCAATTGCGGAAATCCGTTCCGTAAATTTTCGCTATTGCGAGATATCGCTGAAAATGCCTTCACAGCTCCACGCTTTTGAACAACCAATCAAAGAGAAAGTCCAGAAAAAAGTAAAACGCGGAAAAATTTCCCTTACTGTGGACCTGGAACACCACTCCACCGGGGAAGAACCGATACACATTCGCGAGGATACGCTGCTCACCCGGATCAGGACACTGGAAAAAGTCCGGGAGACGGCGGGTATCAACGACCCGATCCGCTTGGAACATCTCCTGGTCTTTGAAGACCTTTTTGAGCTGACCGAGGAAAATCAGGAGCTGCTTCAGGAACAGTTTGATGCCGTGGAGAAGGCGGTGATGCAGGCTGTCGCGGAACTGCTGGAGATGCGGCGGCGCGAAGGACGTATGCTGCAGAAAGACCTTGAGGAACGGTTGAAATTACTTGCCGGATACTGCGAAGAAGTGCGCAACGGGGAAAAAGAGCGCATCCGGGAAGCTAAAAAACGCATGACCGAAAGGGTAAACCAGCTGTTGGAGGACAATCGTGTGGATGATGAGCGCATCGAACAGGAAATTGCGATCCTGGCCGACCGGCTGGACATTTCCGAAGAGCTGGTCCGGATGGATGCGCATATCTCCTATTTCACGGAATGCCTTCAAAACAGCGAACTGCAGGGGAAGAAACTCAATTTCATTCTGCAGGAAATGCATCGCGAAGTCAACACGATAGGATCTAAAGCAAACAGTACGGCAATTTCACGGATTGTCGTGGGCATGAAAGAGATTGTTGAGAATATCCGCGAACAGATTCAGAATATCGCATAAACATCCATAA
>SKYY01000023.1 GCA_007127665.1 Balneolales bacterium
AAATCACCGTAATCCGGATTCCAGTGTACACTTTTGATGCGAAAGCCATATTTGAAGCCGACTACGATCATTCCGGGATAGAGTGCGGGAAAGGTGTCATACTGCATTTCCCTGAAGCCGAGTAGTATGGCGTCTTGTATCATGGCATCCATGAGCATCTTTGACACACCACGTTTTCTGAAAGCGGGGTCGGTAGCACTTTTTGCGGAATACAAAACGCGTCTGTTCAAAGCGTATCCGATTTTAAAACCGGCCAGGCGCCCGTTGCAGTGTGCGGTGAGAAAGAAGAGCGGTTCATGATCCAGACGGTTGATAAGCCGATCCTCCCGGAATACGCGGCGATTTAGATCCAGGACGGCATCCAGATGATCAAAACTGTCACGCAGCACTGTGATATCCCCGATTCGGTTTCCTCTATGTGATACTTTTTCTTCCATGTATTTTGACCGTTGTGGGATCAGCGGTATTTTTGAACGGGAACAATCAGCGAAGTGTTTTACGCAACGTTATCCAAATATAATAGCAGTTCCCCAAAAATGCGCGGTTCAGCTGCGTGAAAACCGGCATAGCACCAATCAGACCAGCCACAGATGCGGAGAGATATGAACATCCGGATTCAGCAAATCAATGTTACCGTGGGTGATATCCCTGGAAACGGAGCGCTTGTACGCAACGCGCTAGAGGAGGCGGAAGGTGACGGAGTGGACCTGCTTGTCCTGCCCGAGCTGGTGACCTGTGGCTATCCGCCCATGGACCTTCTGGAGCGCAGATCCTTCCAGAACGCGTTATTTGCATTGAATGAGCGCCTTATCCATGCGACAGGTAACACCGCGCTGCTTTTCGGGAGTATCGGCCGGAACACAGCGCCGCAAGGCCGGCCGATCTATAACATCGCGATTCTTGCCCATCAGGGGAAGGTGGTGGACGTGGTCCGCAAAACCCTGCTTCCCACCTACGATGTCTTTGACGAGTTCCGGTATTTTGAGCCGAACAAGGAGATCCATGTGACCGAATGGGCCGGCAGAAAATGGGGAATCACCATTTGTGAGGACATCTGGAACAACCAGAACGAGTACAACTACCATACCTACGATATTGAGCCGGCTCACGAATTGCGAAAACAGGGAGCCGAGGTCCTGATCAATATTTCAGCTTCGCCCTTCACACGTCGCAAGCCAGAGATGCGCGAGGATATGCTGCAACGCCACGCCCGAAGGCTCGGTATTCCGGTAATCTACTCCAACCAGATTGGAGCCAACACGGAACTTGTTTTTGACGGTATCAGCTCGGTGATATCGGCGGATGGCGAGGTGCTGATGCGGCTGGCAACGCTGGAAGAGGACCGTGGGGATATCCGCTGGCCGGAATCGGGGCCGCCGGTGCCCTTGGACAGCGAATCTGCCTCCAACAGCAAATCTGCCTCGGACAGCGAATCTGTCTCCAAAAACGCATCCACTTCAGAAACCGCAGATACCTCGGACAGCACAGCGGCATCAAAGACCCCCTCCGGCGAAGCGCTGTCGACAGACACTACAAGTCAGACTCACAAGTTGGTACCGTTTCCGGGAACCGAGGAGCGGATTTTCAAGGCACTGGTACTCGGCCTGCGAGACTATGTATCAAAAAGCGGTATGTCCGGACGCGTGGTTCTGGGCCTGAGCGGCGGTATCGATTCAGCACTGACAGCCGTAATCGCAAAAGAAGCCCTTGGTCCGGAACAGGTACTGGGCATCACCATGCCATCCCAATATTCTTCAAAGGGAAGTGTCACCGATTCGGAAAAACTTGCCGGGAACCTTGGAATCCGGATATACAACCTGCCAATAACATCCATTTACGAGTCATTTCTTCATGCACTTGCTCCTGTTTTCGTTGATGTGGAATTTGATGTAGCCGAGGAGAACATCCAGAGCAGGAGCCGTGGTGCCTTGCTTATGGCCGTATCCAACAAATTCGGGCACATGCTGCTCAATACCGGTAACAAATCAGAACTGGCGGTCGGATACTGCACGCTCTACGGGGATATGGCCGGGGGGCTTTCGATACTTTCGGATGTCTATAAAACCGAGGTTTTCAGGGTATCGCGCTGGTTGAATGAGTCTTATTTCCAAAAAGAGGTAATTCCCTCAAGTACCATCGAGAAACCGCCTAGTGCCGAATTGCGGCCGGATCAGAAAGACACCGACTCGCTGCCTGATTATCACATACTTGACGGTATCCTTAAATCCTATATTGAGGATCTGCTCCCGGCAGAGGCTATTGTCGAAGCCGGTTATCCCGCAGATCAGGTGCGGGATGTGATCCGGATGGTTGATCGCAACGAATATAAGCGGAGACAGGCGGCACCGGGGTTAAGGGTCAGTTCCAAGGCGTTTGGATTTGGCCGCCGGCTGCCTATTGTTCAGCGCTGGACAGAAATGAGGTAACAGCTATAAGTTCTTTCGATTGTCACACATTTACTGTAATTTAACAAGATGTGTCCGGCAGCATTGTATCTGCTGTGTTCGCTTCCACAAATACGTTCATCCATCCGGGTTCCATAACGCAGAATAACATGATTTTCAGAGTATTGTTGACGGTATGTGCTGTCATCCTTGTATCCGGGCCTTTATTTGCCCAGGAACGTGCAAGAAGCATAGAATTCCAAACCGTGGAACCGCTAATGCTTCATGTAAACCGCGCTGAATTTGTGCAAAGTCCCTTTTTCGATCATTCAGAGTCGTATTACCCTCCTTCGATACACCCGGAGCTGACGGAGATGAATAATGAGCGCACCGCTCTGCCGACGGAGCTGCTTCAGCGGCTTGCATACATCTACCGGGTCCATCTGCTCTCTATGGAAGCGCAGATCAATGATGATCCGGTTACTGCCGAGGATTATATCACCGATGCCCTTCATGCCATTCAGACCTTGCTGGATGAACACCCAGAAATCCGCAATAGCCGTCAGTTTGCCGAACTCTACCGCACGGTAATGACGGAATACCAGGAGTTCTATGGCATTACGGATTCGATCGTTGATGTTCAGGGTGAAATATTCGAGGTTCACCGGGAACTGATGATGGCAGAGCAGGAGGATTGGTTCGACAAGCAGATGTTCGTACTTCCGGAAAACCTGGAGATAGGAAAAACGCAAGTCCCTCTTATACGAAACCAGCAGGTGAACAATCACATTGCCTATCTTACAGTACGCCGTCCGGAGATCATGGAGCGCTGGCTTGAGCGTTCGGCCCGCTACTTTCCGATGATGAGGGAAATATTCCGGGAAGAGAATGTCCCGGAAGAGCTTGTGCATCTCGCCATGATAGAAAGCGGACTGGTTCCAACGGCACGCTCCCACGCACGTGCCGTAGGGATGTGGCAGTTTATTTATGCCACCGGTTCCGTTTACGGGCTGGAAGTGAACTGGTGGATTGATGAGCGGCGCGACCCGGTGAAAGCGACACGCGCAGCTGCCCGCCACCTGCGCGATCTGCATGAATACTGGAATGGAGACTGGCATCTGGCGCTAGCAAACTACAATGTAAGTACCAGACGCATGCTCAGTTCGGTCAGGCGCGCCGGCGGTGTCCGCAATTACTGGGAAATCTATCCCTTCCTGCCCAGAGAAACCCGGGGGTACGTGCCGGGATTCATAGCCGCCACGCTGGTAGCCATGAACCCGGAAGATTTTGGATTTGAAAAACACTATGATGTCGAGCCCTATGCATTTGACATTGTGGAAATTCAGGGGTCGGTGGATTTGAGTATCCTTGCCGAATGCGCAGGGATCACCACACAAGAGCTGCGGTACCTGAATCCGGAACTGCTCCGCTGGGCAACCCCGCCGGGGAACAATCCCTACCCGCTGAAAATACCGAAAGGATCAAAAGAGGCCTTCATGCTGGCTTACAAGGAAATCCCTGAGGAGAAACGAATTAATAACATCGTGATTCACAGCGTGAGGAGAGGAGAAACCCTGGGCGTAATCGCGAACAGGTACGGTACAACGGTACGCGCTCTGTATCAGGCAAATGAGGGTCTTAGCAGTATCATTCATCCCGGACAGGAACTGGTTATACCCGTACCTGGTGGAAGCAACATTGCCATACGCTCCGATGAACCGTCACGGGCTCAGACAGCGCGGCTGCGTGCGGCATCACAGGCTCCCTCAGCCAATCGGCCCGCCAATTCTGCCGCTGTCACCTACGTGGTAAAATCCGGAGATACAGTTGGCCATATTGCAGAATGGTTTGACACCCAGGCGTGGCGCGTACGCTCGTGGAACAATATCGGCAACCTGATTCGTCCCGGACAGCGTCTTACTATTTATGTGCCGGCGCATCTGCGCGATCAGTATGCCCAGCTTACCAACATGAGTCGGGCTGAGCGCAACAGCTTCTCTGTTTCATCTGCTTCCACAAGAGTAGCCGTCAGCGGCGACGGAGACTACCGGGTCTACACTGTTAGGCCCAACGACAATCTTTCAGTGATCGCTCGCAGTTTCAACACCACTGTTCAGGCCATTCAGAGCCTCAACAACCTTCAATCAACAAGAATCTACGTAGGACAGACGTTACAAATTCCTAACTGATGTATGTTTCGTTTCACCATGACGCCTGTCTTTGATCCATATGCATTTTAACCCACGTTTTGTTCTTATCATGCTGGTTGTGGCAGGTATTGCTGCCACTGGGTTTATCCTGCGCCCGGATCCGTATTTTCTGATCCAGAAAAACTTCAGGATATTCAGCGAAGTTTTCGAAAAAGTCTCCGATTCCTACATTGAAGAGGTAAATCCGGAAAAACTTATCCGAACTGGCATTGACGCCATGCTGAGTGAACTGGATCCCTACACCGTGTTGATAGACGAGACTGGCAGCAGGCAAATGGACATCGTCACAACCGGTCAGTATGCCGGTGTCGGCCTTGAGGTTGGTGCCCGCGGCGGACAGCTTGTCGTTATAGCACCCATTGAGGGTTACTCTGCAGAACGGCGTGGCGTCCGTGCAGGCGATATCATCAAAAAAGTAGATGACATCGATGTCACAAAAATGACGACAGAGGATTTGCAGAGTCTGCTGCGAGGTGACCCCGGAACCTCGGTGGTTATCACCATCCTAAGGTACGGTATCGAAGAATTGCTGGATTTTGAACTGACCCGGGAGACCATTGAGGTCAAAAACGTAACCTATTACGGGTTGCTTGAATCCGAATCGCGTGTTGGCTATATCCTTTTGAGAAGATTCGCGCAAAATGCCGCCGAGGAAGTTCGGGAGGCGATCCTGGATCTGCAGGGAGATCAGCCTCTCGACGGCCTGATTCTCGACCTCCGGAATAATCCGGGTGGTTTGCTGGACGAAGCCGTCAAGATTATTGACAAGTTTGTCCCTCCCGGAGAACAGGTCGTCTGGACCGAAGGACGTATGTCCCGCGCAAACCAGCAGTACGAGACGTCTGAAGAGCCGGTTTACCCCGAGGGCCCGCTTGTGGTGCTCCAGAACAGCGGGAGTGCCAGTGCCTCTGAAATTGTCAGCGGAGCGTTGCAGGATCTGGACCGTGCCGTGGTGGTTGGAGACCGGAGTTTCGGTAAAGGCCTGGTACAGATCGTTCAGCCGCTATCCTACAACATGTCACTGAAAATCACTACTTCCAAGTACTATATTCCCAGCGGCCGGTCAATTCAGACCACACCCTACCTCACCAGTGAGGAAGCCATGGCTATGGATGAGGTCCCTGACTCGCTTCGCACCCGGCATACTACCCGTGGCGGCCGTACTGTCTTTGAGGGAATCGGCATAGAACCCGATCTGATCGTTCCCCAGCGCTCGCACAGCATGCTGGAAATTGCCCTCTTGCAGAACAGTCACTATTTTTTCTTCGCCAATGAATACACTGCCGGTCTGGATGACCTGGATCCACAACTCGGTCCGGATGATTACTTTGAGATTTTCCTTGAGTACCTGGAAGAACGGGGATTCGAGTACACTACTCGTGCCGAACGACATCTTGATCGATTTAAGGAGTCCCTTGACCCGTATGTCATGGAAACCTCGACAGATCACGTGAATGTGATGCAGGAACTGGTGGCCCTGGAAAAGAAGCGGGAAGAGGAACGATATTCTGAGTATATAAAAAGAGAACTTTATCTCGAGCTGGTTTCCCGGTTCAATGGCAGCCGCGGAAAGATGAAAGAACAATTAAAAACAGATGATGCAGCTCTAAAAGGTGTTGCAATTATTGAAAACCGGGAAAGATATCTTTCCATACTGGAACCCTGAAAAGCATTGCTTAAAGCTGATTTACATATCCATACAACGGCATCGGACGGAAAACTGACCCCGGTTCAGGTGGTTTCACACGCACTTGGCACCGATCTTGACGTTATTGCCATCACCGACCATGACACACTGGCAGGAATTGAAAGCGCAAGAAAAGCTGCTTTGGGGACGCGTCTGCGTATAGTGCCTGGCGTGGAAATCAGCACGCTTTACCATGGACGTGAATGTCATATACTGGCCTATGCCTTTGAGGAAGTGAGCGTACTCGACAAGCTTCTTTCCGAACAGAAAACAAGAAGGGTTGAACGTGCGCGGAACATCATCCAGAAGCTTAATGCCATGGGTTTCAACATCAGCTATGATGAGGTACTTGGCGAAGCCGGCCGTGCATCCATCGGGCGTCCGCACATAGCCCGTGTGATGATAAAAAAGGGATATGCAGCGGATCCTCAGGAAGTATTTATCCGATATCTGGGGAATGAATCAAGCGCATATCATAAAATCGACTATCCCGATGCTGCGGATGTTATCGAAAAGATCCACCTTGCCGGAGGGATTGCGATACTAGCCCATCCCGGAAACTCATACAACTTCATAGAAATTAAAGAGTTGAAGGATTTCGGCCTGGATGGGTTGGAATGTTATCACTCGTCGCATACAAGTGCTCACAAACGGCGCTATCTGACCTACTGTCAGAGCCATGGCCTGATTGCAACCGGAGGTTCCGATTTTCATGGCACCGTTCAGGATTATTACCAGTTCGGGGTGCTTCATATTCCCCTTGAGTCGGACTCACCGCTCCTCCGAAACTCCAGCAACGGAGCCCGCGACCAAACTGAAACATATTCACAAACACTATGCAAGTGAACAAGATAGAAGGTACTTTCAACGTTAAAGGTGTCAAAGTCGGAATAGTGGTATCCCGATGGAACAGTTTTATTACAGAGCGGCTCCTCGAGGGTGCGCTAGACATGCTTAAACGCCACGGGGTTGATGAGTCGCAGATAGATGTCGTATATTGCCCAGGTTCTTTTGAAATTCCCCTGGTTACCTCCAGGCTGGCCGAAAAAGGCAAACATGATGCAATTATTTGCCTGGGAGTGATTATACGCGGATCCACTCCTCATTTTGATTTCGTTGCCGGAGCAAGCAGCAGGGGTATAGCCGATGTCATGCTGAAGTACCAGATTCCCGTTGGATTTGGCGTATTGACCACGGACTCTATTGAGCAGGCCATAGAGCGTGCAGGTACCAAAGCCGGCAACAAAGGAGGAGAAGCCGCAATGACCGTACTCGAAATGATTTCTCTTTCCGGACAAATTGATTCTCTGTAAGTTCGGAACAAGACAGGCACTACCGTTTGTAAACGAATTATTAAACGATTTTTCTTTGAATACCGAAGAACGAACATCACAACAGCAGACCGCTGAAGACAAAAAGAAGCAGGAGTTCCTCCAAAACAGAGGAGAAATACCCCGACACATCGCCGTTATCATGGATGGAAATGGCAGGTGGGCAAAAAGCCGGGGTAGTGTCCGGATTGCCGGCCATAAAGCGGGTGTGGATTCTGTAAAGGATATCGTGGAAGCTTGCGGTCAGCTGGGGGTCCGGCATCTGACCCTGTACGCCTTTTCAACCGAAAACTGGGGGCGTCCCAAGGGTGAAATAAGTGCACTGATGAAACTGCTCGTACAGTCACTGCGATCGGAAACCCGAAAACTCCACGAAAACGAAATCAAACTGACTTCAATCGGTGATCGTGACCGTCTTCCACCAACCTGTCGTCGTGAGCTCGAAGAGGCTATTTCGTTAACTGCGGAAAACAAGACCATGGAATTGTGTCTGGCACTCAGCTACTCCGGGAGATGGGACATTTGTCAGGCTGTCAGCAGGATCTCACAAAAAGTAAAGGACGGCGAGCTATGTCCGGAAGAGATCACCAATGATGTCATCACAGACCATCTTGCCACAGCACATATCCCGGATCCCGATCTGATTATCAGAACAAGCGGTGAATTTCGGCTGAGTAATTTTCTGCTCTGGCAATCAGCCTATTCGGAACTTTATGTTACCAAAACATACTGGCCGGATTTCCGGAGAGACGAACTGTACAAGGCCCTGGAATGCTTTCAAAACAGAGAACGTCGATTTGGCAAAGTTTCACCTCCTTTAGAACTTGAGGAATCCCCTCTGGTCATACGATGACAAAAAGTGTTGCGCCATCAGAAATAAAGATTTTGACAAGACGTTCATATACCGTGTTTATTTTTATCCGTACCATATTACTCTCAATTGGTTTTGCCACCCTGCTCAGTGTACCATCTGTGCCTGCGCTCCATGCGCAGTCACTTTCCGGTTCCGAGACAGAGGATTCGGATAGACCCCCTGTGTTTCGTCCGGTGAACCCTTTGGATATGCAGCCAAGGCTCTTTGAGCTGGTTGAGGTCACTGCAACGGGAAGCCAATTCTACAGTCAAACCTTTATTGTAAACGCATCCAACCTGAATGTGGGAAGCAATATCCGGATTCCGGGTGACGACATTCCACAGGCCATCAAAAGACTGTATAACACAGGGCTGTTTTCCGATGTGAAAATCTACAAACGCGAGGTGGGACGGGATGGCATAATCCTTGATATCGAAGTAACGGAACAACCGCGGCTGGAACGCTACACCATTGAGGGTACCAGACGATCCCAGAGAAGGGACCTGGAAAGGAAGATACCATTGTCGCGGGGATTTGCAGTAACCGAATCTGCGAAAGCACAATCTGAAAAAACCATACTCAGGTATTTTGAAAACCGTGGTTATCGCGGAACAACGGTTGAAACGGTAGCATCTGAAACCGATACGCTGCGCAACCGTGTCTCGCTTACCTTCCACGTTGACCGCGGGGAGCGAATTCAGATTCGTACTATTGAATTTGAAGGCAATGAAAGTTTCTCTGATCGCAGACTTCGCAGAAATCTGGGTGATGTCAAACGAAATCGATGGTGGCGCATTTTCAGCCGGCAAACCTACAGCAATGAAGAGTTTGTAGAAGGAAAAGATGAGTTGCTGGCTTTTTACCGCGAGAACGGTTTCCTTGATGCCCGGGTCGTAGAGGACTCGGTCCATGTGTACTCACGGAGAAGGGACAAGCAGGCGATAGGTGTTTTTCTCAGGATTGATGAAGGACCGCAGTACCGGCTTAGAAACATCGAATGGGAGGGAAATACCGTATTCACGGATGAACAGCTGTCCACAAGTCTCGACATGGCCACCGGTGATGTCTTCAATGAAAGAAAATTTGAAGAAAATCTCAGACAGAACCGGCATGAAACCGATGTCACGAGTATGTACCACAATATCGGGTACCTCTTTTTCAATGTGCAGCCCGAATTTGAGCGGGTGGAAGGAGATTCGCTGGATATCACCCTTTTCATGATCGAGGATGACATCGCGACGGTTCGCAAAGTTGAATTTATGGGCAACACCAAAACCCATGATGATGTGGTCCGGCGCACCCTCAGAAACCTTCCCGGTTCCAGATACAACCGTTCGGCGATCATACGCTCCATCAGGGAGCTTGCTCAACTCGGCTATTTTAATCCGGAAGCCATACAGCCCGACCTTGACGTTGACTATGAGAACAAGGAAGTAGATATCATCTACCTTCTGGATGAGTCCATGAGTACCGATAATTTCGAGTTTTCAGGTGGTTATGGCGGACGGCAGTTCGGGCTCATCCTGGCTGCAAGGGTGAATTTCAACAACTTTTCCGCACGGAATATCTTTAACGGTTCCGCCTGGCGGCCACTGCCCAGCGGCGACGGGCAACGTCTCTCAATGGGTGTGCAGTTGACAGGCCGTGGTTATCAGAATTTCAGTTTCGGTTTCCAGGAGCCATGGTTCCTGGGAAGACCCAACTCCTTCGGTATCAATCTTTCCTACAGTCTCTTTTCAGGTGGAAGCGGGACCTTCTTCGGAGCTTCAACTACCCGCCAGGAGATGTTTTCTGGGTCCATTGCCTATGGAAGACGATTGAACTGGCCGGATGACTTCTTCCGCCACATCACCCGTTTGCGCTACCAGTACTTTGATGTGACCGGTTTTGAAAGACTGTTGGGTGGCCAGGCGAGTATCATTTCGATTTCTCAGGAACTGGAGCGTAACTCAACGGACAATCCAATATCACCCAATATGGGGTCTCGCTTTTCCATCAGTGGTGAGGCCGCTCCAAATCTGCCGGGCTTCTCCCAGTATTTCAAACTGGGACTGGACTATCAGTATCACATTCCGGTTGTTGGCAAACTAGTGGCAACATACGGCATGGAGTTTGGTTATATGAGCTGGTTCAGCAGATCCAACCGAAGCCAGTTCCAGCGATTCTACCTCGGTGGCACCCCGCTGCAACAGCAGCAGGTGTTTACCCGTGAAAACATCGATATGAGAGGGTATCCGGGAGGCTTTGAGGGCTCCATTTCACCCTATCGTGATGGTGAAGAGATTGGGGGTACCGTATATAACAAGTATATGGCTGAACTGAGATATCCCCTCGTCAGAACCGAACAGGTGCAGCTTATCCCCTATGCGTTTGTTGAGGCCGGTAATGCGTTTCTCGGCTATAAGGAGTTTGATCCATTTAATGTCAAGCGCTCCGCCGGATTCGGTGCACGTATTTTCATGCCTATTCTCGGTCTCATCGACCTGAGTTACGGCTACCGCTTTGACGGCCTTGAGACACCGGGTGTTAACGCCAATGAATGGCAGTTTTTGTTCAATATTGGAGCCCCGTTCTGATCATGAAAAAACTGTTGCCCATCTTCATCCTTCCACTTGCTCTTGCCTTCTTTGCGGCACCCTCCGCATCGGCACAGCAGAAAATCGGATATATCGATTCCGATATCATCATGCGTGAAATTCCGGAGTATACTGGAATCAGACAGCGGCTTGAGACGATCGCGCAGAACTGGAAACAGGAAATTGATGAAATGCAGGTGGAAATCGAACGCCTGCAACAGGATTTTGAGGCGCGTGAGATCCTTTTTACACCGGATATCAGAAGGCAACGCCAACAGGAAATCGATCAGAAGATTCGTGAACGGGAACAGTATATAAACCGGCGTTTTGGTCCCGATGGCGACTATTTCCGACAGCAGGAAGAGCTGCTGGAACCATTGCAGCAGCGCATCCTTGAAGCAGTTATTAAAGTGGCGGAAAGACAAGGGTTTGATCACGTTTTTGACCGGGCCGGTGACTATCTGTTCCTCTATTCACGCAGGCGCTGGGATATCAGCCGTGATGTGCTGGATGAAATGGGGATTTTCCTGGACGATGATTCGCTTTGATGCCTGATGACACAATTATTGGGTATGGACTTTCGTATTCTATTATGACGTTTTGCAAAAGCACCCGTATTCACCTTATCTTATCAGACTTTTTACGTTAACTGCAAACACACCATGATGAAGTTTTTCACAACAACCATTATTCTCCTGTTCGGACTTACTGTTGCTGCCAGCGCTCAGATGAGGGTGGGATATATGGATCCGCAAGTGGTCCTTGACAACCTTCCGGAGAAAGAGGCCATCGAAAGACAGCTAAACCGGTTTCTGGACAGCAGAGAAGCAGAATTTGAAGAAAGAGCAATTTCCTTCCAGAATATGCTGGCGAGATTTCAGCAGGAAGCACCCAACCTCTCAGAAGAGGAAACCAGACGCCGGCAACAGGAACTGCAAGCACGGGACCGGGAGCTGGAAGAGTTCCAAATGAGAGTGCAACGGGAACTGGAGCAGCGCCAGGCCGAACTGCTGGGACCCATACTGCAGGAAATGAATATCATTATCGAGTCCCTTGCCGCAGAAATGAACCTGGACTACGTCCTCAATGAAGCAACAAGCGAAGGGGAGATGTTCCTTTTGTTCATTTCGGATGATGGCAGGGAGAATCTCAACCTGACTGACCAGGTCATCGCAAGAATGTTACAATAACCATTAAGCAGACATACCTTACAATGAAAAAAGCTTGGATTATTCTCGGATGTTTCCTTTTTATCGGACTTGCCCTTCCTGCTGAAAAAACTCAGGCCCAGGCGCAGAACGAATTGACGATCGGCTATGTCGATCCCCAAACAATCATGAGAAGCATGCCTGAAATGGCAGCCATAGAGCGCCGCCTTCAGAACTTCATCGATCGCAAACGCCAGGAGTTCGCTGAAAAAGAAGCTACCTTCCGCAGAGAGGTGGAGGAATACCAGCAAAAAATGGCTGTGATTTCTGATGAGGCGCGACGCCGAGAAGAGGAACGACTTGCAGCCCTTAATCTTGAACTCCAGGAATTCCAGCAGAATTTCCAGCAGGAGATCCAGGAGCGCCAGTTTGAACTGATAGAACCTCTTCTTGAGAAAATTCAGGGAGCCATTGAATCCGTTGCCAGGGAGCGAAATCTCACTTTTGTCCTCAATACCATGACAAATAATGGCGACTTTATCATCCTCTACGCTTCCGAAAGAGCCCAGCAAGACTATGACATCACCGATGAAGTGATGCAGCGGCTGGACCTGATGTAACAGAAACATCCCAAACT
>SKYY01000014.1 GCA_007127665.1 Balneolales bacterium
CATTCGGACCGGACCATTCGGGAAATCTGGCAGGCTCAGTTCTCCCGGACGTAAAACGGGATATTGGCGACGGCAGCCCGGTCCTGGCCGGTAACAAGATAGGTGAAAAGACGGTACGGACCCGGTGTCTCCGGTGCACGGAACACCAGGCTACCTCCGTCCTGCTCTATTTCAAGACCGTGGATGGTTTCGGGGCGTTCCTCGAAATCGCCACCTGCCCTGATGTCGGTGCTCTCCGGCAGGAACTCCCAGCGCACTTCGTATGGCAGATCGTGCGGGTACGTCCCCTCGACCGCAGCCTCGTAGGTGCCGCCCGGACTCAGATAAACATTGTCATGCGCCGTCTGTCCCTCGATGGTGAAACTGACGATGGATGGAGCCCGCTCCTCAGGCCACTCGCCTTTCCAGTTGTAGTGCATGGCATCCACCACTTCTGTGATCTCACCGGTTTCCAGGAACATCCCGTACCAGGTAGGGGTTGTCTCCTGCTTTTGTCCCCAGAGGAAAGCGTAAGATCCAAGGCAAAGAGCGGTATCGGCAAGGATACTGTTTTGATAACGGGACCGGTAAACCTCCGATTTCTCGGTACTGGTCTGTTCGATGGGAACATCCCATTCGGTCCGGTCAACCTGCCAGTGTCCTGTCGGCCCCCATTCGGTTACGGCGTAGGGACGGTTCCAGCCCGTTTCCCGTACCCGTCGGGGCAGATGATCCAGTCCGCCATAAGTGTTGATGCTCAAAAAGTCGATGGAAGGCACTTTTTCACTGATCAGACGGGCTTTTTCTTCATTGATTCCGGCAATAACCGTGGTGACAAGATGATTCGGGGCCAGCTCCTTCACCATCCGGGCGATATCCTCAACGGCGTGCCAGACCCGCGTGTTGGTGTACATCAGGTCCACTTCGTTGCCAAGGCCCCATGCCAGAAGCGCAGGATGATCACGGTACCGCAGAACCTTTTCGCGTACCTCTGCCTTCTGTCGGGCGACGGCTTCCTCGTCATCATAATCAAAACCGTGGCGTTCGTGCTGCAGCCATACTCCCAGCATGACGGTCAGGCCGCGCTCATGTGCTTCGTCAAGTATCCGGTCGGCATCGCGGGTGTTCCAGGTGCGGATGGAATTCCCCCCCGATTCCACAAGCAGGTCCAGGCGTGTTGTTCCACCGGCTCCCTTTATGAAGTAGGGCTCGCCGCCGCGATAAATGCGGTAATTGCCGTGTTCATCCAGCTCCAGCGTAGTCGGAATGGGTTCGGATGGGGCGGGGGCGGGTTTGTTTTCGGCACAAGAAGAGACTGCAAGCAGAAGTGCCAGCATAAGCACAGTCGAGCTGGTTGTTATAATCGAAGTCAGTTTCATGCCGGAAAGCTTCAGGCTACGGCAATTTTGATTCCAATGGACTCCCTTTCAATTATGGAAACCGGGATCAGGCTCAGAATTCCGTGCTGATTTCCGTTGTCGGGGAAGCGATTCTTGAGCGCCTGAATGGTGGCAAATCCCAGTTGCCGGAAATCGGTGCGCACAGAAGATATGGTGGGGTTGTTATGACGGCACATCGGCAAATCGTCATAACCGAGAACACTGATATCATCGGGAACCCTTACATTATTCACCATGGCGGTATCCACAAAAGCCGTAGCCATCAGATCGTTGCATAAAAAGACGGCTTCGGGTCCTTTCCCGCTTGCCACCATATCATGAAAACTCTGGACACCGGAGTTGAATTGAAAATCACCCTGAAACTCCCATACCAGATCCATATCAGGATGGCTGTCAATATAATCTTTGAATCCGTTGTAACGGAAGCGGCTTTCTGCTTTGTTAACTGGCCCTTTCACAATTCCTACTCTGCGATACCCGGATTTGTAAAACAACCTTGCCGCCTGATGACCGCCGCTATATCCGTCGAAAGTGATCGTCGACAAAACAGAGTTTTCTATGAGTGCGTTTGAGACTACCGGAAAATGGTCCGGAATTTCCTTCAGCAGCTCCTCATAATCCTTCCGGAGCAACTCAGGCGCGAAAACAACGGCACAATCATAGTATTTTTCAGCTATCAGTTCAGACAGCATTTTTTTTATGTTCCTGGATGGATCAGGGACATTGATAAGTGATAATCGGACTTTTTCGGCAGAGGCCGCCCGGTCCATACCCAGGTAATAGGATGCATAGAACTCACCTTCATGAAAATCTGTGATCAACGCAATATTGAGATGCTTTTTGCGTATCTCGTAGCCGGCTATTCTCGAAGTAGGATAGTTCAACTTTTGAGCCGCCTGAAGGATTTCTTCACGCGCCTTCGAGCTTATCTTCCCCACATTGCTTAGCACCCGAGAAATAGTAGAAATAGAGTAACCGGTCTCTTTTGCAATATCTTTAAGGGTGACTTTCATTAGATAGAAATTGTGATCAGGCAAATGAAGTAAAAATTTTGCAATTATGACACATGATAATCAAAAAAGAAAGAAACAACAAGTGTTTAAACCTATTTCAATTCGCATTTTACCATAATTTTACATTGGCATTTTTTGCATTGTTTTTTTCAAAAACCCAACCCCTTTCAAATGATCAGGAGCTGAATTCCGGTTTAAAACAAAGGATGAACAATACAGCCATGGTATGATTCCACATATTTGCTAATGTGATAAAAACCTGTTCCTCCCCCTGGTGGCTGGTGAATAATTTATAAAGGGGTAATTCCTGGAATGCGCAAGAGATAAGTAAATTAACGCACTTAACATCATACCAACCAGCCCCTGGTTCTGGTTCAGGAAAACCTAAGTGGAAAGCAGGAGCGGGTCTCCATTCAGCTGCCTGATTTCACAGGAAGCAAGAAGGTATCTCTGCCCCAACAAGCAAAGCAGATTAATCAAATAATCAGTAGACAGGCAGGCCTGCGTCCCGGAACATGGTATCCAGGAGTGTGATGCTCACAAATATGAGCAGGAAAAGAATGGACATCAGGAAAACTACCGTATTAAACTTTGTGTCCCAATAAAGATTCATAAAGAACATCGCAACCAGCGCGGCTTTGAGTACAGCGATAGCAATAGCCACAATTACGTTGAAGGGTTCAGGGATGTTGATCCATGTCACGGCCACGGTCAGAAAGGTCAGTACGAGCAGCGCACCGGCGACGGTCATAAGTGTGCCAAGGGAAGAAATATGATGAGAGCTCATGATATCGGATTTGCTGTTGTATGTTTCTTTTGTGTTGCAGCTTGTTTGTTTTTGTCGTCGGAATCAACGATTGCGATGTCCTGTTCGGGATCAGTCATTGCGATGTCCTGTTCGGGATCAGTCGATCAGGTAGAGCAGCGGGAACAGGAAAATCCAGATGATGTCCACAAGGTGCCAGAACAGCCCGGTGTTCTCAACCGGCGTGTAATACCCGCTGTGGACGGCCCCTTTTTTGGCTTTGATGATCATCCAGATGATGAGTCCCATACCGATGACCACGTGGATGCCGTGCAACCCTGTCATCATGTAGTAAATGCTGAAGAAG
>SKYY01000162.1 GCA_007127665.1 Balneolales bacterium
CCTCATTCATCTCCACCAGGAAGGTGCTCTCGCCGGCCGCCAGATTGTCCGAGGCCCCCACACGGGTAAAAATCTTGTCCACCACACCGATCTTCGCTTCCCTGGCCGGCACGAACGATCCCACCTGCGCCAGCAGCACGATGAGCCCCGCCTGCCGGAGGATGATACTCTTTCCCGCCATGTTCGGGCCCGTGATCATCAGGATCTGATCCGTTTTGCTGTCGACTGTGATATCATTGGGGATGAACGGCTCGCCCTGCGGCAGGAAACGCTCTACAACAGGATGGCGTCCTCCCCGGATCTCGATCGCCGTGCCTTCATTCACTGACGGCTTGACGTAGTTGTACCGGTAGGCCACCTCGGCCAGGCTTTGGAGGCAGTCGAGCTGCGCAAGCGCGTCCGCGTTCTTCTGGACCGGTTCGGCGTGCTCCGCAACCGCATCCAGCAGTTCCATGAACAACTCCTGCTCCAGCACCTGGCTGCGCTCCTCGGACGACAGGATCTTCTCCTCGATCTCCTTGAGCTCCGGGGTGATGTAGCGCTCTGCGTTCACCAGCGTCTGTTTGCGGATGAAATCGTCGGGCACCTTGTCCTTGTGCGCGTTGGTGACCTCGATGTAGTAGCCGAAGACGCGGTTGTAGCCGAGTTTGAGCGACGGGATCCGGGTACGCTCGACCAGGTCCTTCTGGATGCGCGCGATGTATTCTTTGCCGTGGCGCGCAATATCGCGGATCTCGTCCAGCTCGTCGGAGTAACCGTCGCGGATGACGCCGCCGTCGCGGATGCTCGCCGGGGGATCGTCCACCAGCGCGGCGCCGATACGGTCCTGCAGTTCGGGCAGCAGCGTGAGCTGTTCCACGATTTTTTTGAGCAGCGACTCCTCCGCATCGGATAGCAGCTCGCGCAGTGCCGGGATCCGGTTCAGGGAATCGTTCAGCTGCCTGAGCTCGCGCGCATTGGCCCGTTTGACGCAGATGCGGGACACCAGGCGTTCCATGTCGCCGATCTCCCTGAGGATCTCGCGAAGCTGCTGGCGCAGATCGTGCCGGATGTGCAGCACCTCCACGGCCTGCAGCCGGTGCCGGATTTCTTCCAGATCCTTGAGCGGACGCATGAGCCACTTGCGCAGCAGTCGTCCCCCCATGGCCGTGCCCGTCTGGTCCAGGATGGATATAAGCGTGCCCTCGGTGCCGCCCTGCTGCATGCTGGTGATCAGCTCCAGGTTGCGTTTTGTGGATGCGTCCAGCATCATGTACCCGGTGTTGTCGAACGTGCTGAGGGTGCGCAGATGTCCGAGCGAGGCGCGCTGGTTTTCCCGCACATAGTGCAGAAGCGCGCCGGCGGCGACGTGGGCCGTTTCCAGCTCCTCCACCCCGAAACCTTTGAGCGAATGGGTGCCGAAATGTTCCAGCAGCACATCGTAGCCGTAGCGGCCCTCGTAGATCCACTCCTCCTGCCAGGTGATGACATACTGCGACAGCCAATCGGGCACGGACGATTTGAGCTTCTTGCAAACCAGAATCTCGGCCGGGGCCAGCGAGGCCAGCACTTCACGCAGCTCTTTCAGCGGCAATTCGGAGACGGAAAATTCACCGGTGGATATGTCCGCGAAGGCCAGACCGTATGCCCTGGGACCCGGGTGGACCGCCGCGACGTAGTTGTTCCGGTTGCGGTCGAGCACCTTGTCGGACAGCGTCACCCCCGGTGTAACCACTTCGGTGATCTCGCGGTTGACGAGCTTGCGTCCGGCCGCCTTGGCCTGGGCCGGATCTTCGGCCTGATCACACACCGCAACGCGAAATCCCTTTTTGACCAGTTTCGGCAGATAACTGTCCAGCGCGTGGTAGGGAAAACCGGCCAGCGGAGTCTGGTCGCCGGCATTATTGCGGCGGGTCAGCGTAATCCCGAGCTCGCGGCTGATGGTGATCGCGTCATCGGAGAACGTCTCGTAAAAATCTCCCACACGGAACAGCAGAAGCGTACCGGGATGCTTTTCCTTTATCTCATGGTACTGACGCATCAGGGGCGTCATTTCCTTTCTGCCGGTTGCGGTGTTCGGTTTTGCCATGCGGACCTTTTATTTTATAGTCTCCAAAAATAGGATAACTGCACGACAAGGTAAATTGACAGTTGTCAAAAGATTGGAATAGCAGTCGCCATTTTGGGACTTTTCCAACAGAAAACATCCACAGATAACGTCACATGTATACCAGGCTGCCCAAAACTTTCTATCTGGATGATGATGTGGTCTCGCGGGCCCGGGCGCTGCTGGGCTGCCGCTTGTGGACGCGGATCAACGGTGAGCTAACGGCCGGGGTCATCGTGGAGACAGAGGCGTATGACGGACTGACCGACCGGGCATCACATGCTTACGGGGGAAGGCGCACACGGCGAACAGAGGTTTTTTACCGGCCGGGCGGCATCGCGTACACCTATTTATGTTACGGTATCCACACCCTGTTCAATGTGATCACCGGGCCGGCGGAGGTACCGCAGGCCGTGCTGATCAGAGCTGTTGCACCATGCGAGGGGCTGGAGACCATCCTCTCACGGAGAAAACAGACGCAAGTCCAGCGCAACACAGCAGGCGGGCCCGGACTCGTGAGCCAGGCGCTTGGCATCACCACGTCTCTCAACGGAACCGATCTCAGCGGCAATACGGTCTGGCTGACCTCGGGGGCACAGGATGAAAAGCCGACAGAGTCTGACATCCTTGCCTCTCCACGCATCGGGATTGACTATGCCGGGGAGGATGCGTTTCTGCCCTGGCGTTTTCGCGTCAGGGATTCGGCATTTACAAGTCCGGCAAAATAAGATGCGTGCACCCGGCAACAAGCAGAAATAATCGGGTCAACTCCAGCCATGAACCCGGCCTGGCCCAGAATCTATCCGTGCTGACTTGCCAGTTATTGCTGCTGCTTTTATTCGTTCCTACTGCTGTAGATGCGGCACCTGCTCCTATACAGACGCTACTCGTGAGGCATAAACGGATACTACTGCTGCCCTTGCATCTGGGCTTCCATGATCATCTGCTGCATTTTCTGCTGCAGTTCCGGGTTGGTCTGGACGGCCATGAAAATCTCCTGGAATCGATCCAGCTCGAGCCCTTCATCTTCAATGGCGGCAATCAGTTTGGCTTCCATGTCTTGCTCAATTTCGCCGATCTGTGCCGAGGCAACCTCAAACTTCTCCACCTCTGACTCCGAAACCTCCATTTCATCAGCGGACTGTCCCATCTGCATCCCCTGCAGGATCTTGTTGTATGTTTCCACTTCCAGTCCTTCTTCCTCAACAATGGTAACCATTTCAATCTGGGCTTCGGTCTGGATTTGCTGGGCTTTCATGGATGCGTCGACAAAGGTCTTCAGTTCCTGGTCGGTCACCTCCGGAATATCCTGCTGTGGCGGAGCCGGCTGCTGAAATTGTGCCTGCGCCGAAGCGGCTCCAAAAAGGAAGATAACCGCCGTCATACATACTGCCATCAAAAAATGTTTCATTTTTTCCTCAATCGTTATTATTTAGAAATAGATGTAAAAGTGGTATAACCTTTAAAACATATAATTATTTTGAAAAAAACACGAATTTAATACAGAACTTTCATTATACACATAGAAATGCTTTACTGCCAAACACTTGCACCAAAATACCCTGAACTGTACATGACCAGGCTAGCGCCAGGGCGCTCAGGCGTATAAGTAAAACCGGTCATGGAACTGCATGTGAATTCATGAATCCAATAATTTTAAGCAGATGAAGAAAAGAAAAAAAAGATCGGGTACTCTGATAGTCAGGCTTGGTGCTTTGATGGTAATCCTTGCGGCTGCCTACTTTGCAGTTGTACTTCTAATGGGAGAACGGGATTACGAGCCGGTCCACAGTGATACCCACCCCCCGCTTCCGGCCATGATGCATGAGGGCCGGCCTGTCATAGAATCCATTGTGAGGTGGCGTCAAATTGATAATCTGGACGTGGATGAAATCAACCGGATTCTTCCTGAGTCATTTGAGGTGTTGATACTGGGTGAAGACATTACCGCCAACAGCGCAGACAACCATGTAATCATTCACAAGGACTCGGATCTCCCCGGATTGCATCCCCTCCTGCGTGACGCGGGTTACACGCATGTCTTTTGGAACCTTGCCGTATATGAACTGAAGGATGATACGCTTCATCCGATTCTTCAGATCGACAGGGAAGCCATACGCGACGGATATGGGCGGCAGCTCATCGACCAGGTTCCTGCCACAAATGGATATGCCCTGGTGATCGAACCTTACGAAAATGACGCACTCTATGACGCGCCTGTCATGCTTCTGGAAATCGTCATGCTCAGCGATGAAGGCAGAGAGGCGAGTGACGATATCATCATTTACTGGGATCCCTCTGAGGCCGCTTTTAAAGCGACGAATACCTTTGGAGCTCCTTGAGCTGCACTTCTCTTTTTACCCCTCAGAGCATAATTCGCACGTTTTTGGCAGTGAGCTGTTTGTTTTCTGATGTTTCAGCCTCCTTTTGCGGACAAGAACCCGGGTTGGGCGAGACCGGCGTGTGTCACCCGATTCCACCCTAAATTGCAATCATTTTTTTACAGTGGGCGGGATATTGTTTATTTTCGGGTTCGGACTGGAATTTTTCACATCTATCACCATTATCACTGAATTATGAACAAGCATCGGATAATCGCCTTATCGATACTGATTCTTGCAGCAGTTTTGCTTCGGTTTCTTCCTCATCCCCCAAATTTCACACCCATAGCCGCACTGGCACTTTTTTCCGGCGTCATCTTTCGTGACCGCGTCATGGCTCTGGCAATGCCGATTGGGGTGATGCTTGTTTCGGACCTGTTTCTGGGATGGCACGGCACTATTCTGTATGTCTACGGAGCTTTTGCCCTGATGGTGTTCCTGGGCCGCTCACTGAAGAACCATGTCACTATCGGCTACATTGCCGGTGGAGGCATCACCGGGTCCATTCTGTTCTTCATCATCACAAACTTCGGTGTCTGGATGTCCGGGACCATGTATCCGCCCACCTGGGAGGGGCTCATCGCAGCCTATATTGCCGCTGTGCCCTTTCTCCACAACATGATTCTCGGCACATTGTTCTACAGTGCCGTTTTCTTCGGTGCTTTTCACGTTGCTGAGCGCCTGGTTCCGTCCATCCGTGAGCAAGCCGGACATCTCCGGGCCTGAAAACAGCAGCCGGTTTGAACATGGAAAAAGCATCGCGGAAAGCCGTCATAATTGGCGCCAGCTCGGGCATTGGTGCCGCCCTGGCCGAAGAACTATCCAGGCGGGGATACGTATTGGGACTGGCTGCGCGCAGGACTGAGCTGATGGTTAATGAGCTGCAACCAAGGCTCTCTTCCCCGTCATATTCCACCTTCATGGATCTGATGGACATTGAGTCCTCCATAAAGGCCCTTCACGAACTGATCGGACAGCTGGGGGGGATCGACCTGCTGGTGATCAACTCCGGGATATCCGGCAGCTCACCGCGAATGGAACGGGAGGCAACCGAAAACCTGATCCGGATCAATGTGCTTGGCTTTGCCGGAATGCTCCACGAGGGATACCGTATCTTCCAGAAACAGGGGCATGGACACATTGTCGGAGTTTCCTCCATTGCATCCCTCCTTCCGCATCCGAACGGGTCCGCCTACAATGCGTCCAAGGCATTTGTTTCAAACTATCTGGATAGCATCCGCCTGCGCATCAGACGGCGCGGAGAGAACATCTCGGTCACCGACGTACTGCCCGGATACGTACTCACACCCATGACCGAAGAGAACAAGCGCATGTTCTGGGTAGCGAATGTGGAAAAAGCCGCACGGCAGATTGCTGACGACATCGGGAAAAAAAGGGCGGTAAGTTACATTTCCCGGCGCTGGCGACTCGTTGCCTGGCTCCTTTCGCTCATGCCACGGGGCCTCCTGAACAGGATTCTGTAGCTGCAATTCCCTATTCCAGATCTGCAAAACGGGATTCCCAAACTGCGCTTCTGTATACTCAAACTGCGCTTCTGTATTCAGTAGCTGTACAACTGTATTTTGAAGTTGCGCTACTGTTTTCCGCTTTACAATCCGGCCTTATTTCGTATTTTTTACATCCATCACCTGCTCGTGTTGTCAGTTTGATGAATGGCTCCCAGGCCATCTTGTTACGGCTCACCCGACACGGCAATCGAGGATCGTAATCCAGGTGATGCCGATTGATACCCGGGAATCCAAACGAGGCACAGCCATGATCAACAAGGAGCTCATAAAACCGGAAATCACAGAGCTGATCGAGCAGCAGAAATGGACGGAACTCCGTGAATCCATCGAAGACTGGCCCATTCCCGAGATAGCCGATCTTATGGAGACGCTCGACAAGCGTGATCGGGTTGTCTTCTTCCGGATCCTTCCGCGGGAAATCAGCACGGCCACGTTTGCCCATTTCGAGCCGGAACAGCAGAACGCCCTGCTGCTTGAAATGACCGACGACGAAACGCGCCAGCTTCTTGCCAATCTGGCACCGGATGACCGGACTGCACTTCTGGACGAACTGCCCGGACAGGTGACGCAGCAGCTGCTCAACCTGCTCAGCCCGCAGGACCTTAAGGAGGCCCGCTACCTGCTCGGTTATCCCGAAGAGAGTGTCGGAAGGCTCATGACGCCCGACTACCTGGCCGTCAGGCCGCATTGGACCATCGGACAGGCGCTGGACCACATTCGCAAAATGGGCCGCCAGAGCGAGACGATCAACATGATCTACGTCACCGATCCCGCCTGGAAACTGCTCGATGCACTCGAACTGCAGCTCTTCATCCTTTCCGATCCGGAGTTGAAAGTTTTGGATATCATGGACGACTCCTATATCGCCGTTTCTGCTTTCGATGACAGAGAATCGGCAGTCCAGGTCGTCCAGAAATATGACAAAACCGTACTGCCCGTTGTCGACTCCGACGGTATTCTGCTCGGGATAGTGACCGTCGACGACCTTCTTGACGTTGCCGAAGAAGAGGTGACCGAGGATTTCCACAAGACCGCGGCCGTTGCCCCTCTCCGTACCAGCTATCGCGAAGCAACCATCTTCTCTCTGTTCAGCAAACGGATATCATGGCTGATAGTACTCGTCTTCGTCAACCTGATATCCTCCGGAATCATTGAAGCATTTGAAGAGGTACTTGCTTCTGCGATTGCCCTGTCCTTTTTCATCCCGCTGCTCATCGGAAGCGGCGGTAATACCGGTGCACAATCAGCCACCCTTATGGTGCGTGCCATTGCCATCGGCGACCTGCAACTGAGTCAGTGGTTACGTGCCGTGGGCAAGGAGATTTTGGTCGGTATCACACTTGGAATTGCCATGGGTATCACCAGCTGGGTGCTTGGCGTCTATCGCGGTGGCGCGGAAATTGGAATCGTCGTCGGGCTTTCAATGATTGCCATCGTACTGGCCGCCAACATTATCGGCACCATATTGCCATTTCTGCTGACCCGCTTTAATATAGACCCGGCCGTTGCAAGCAGCCCGCTTGTGACCACGATTGTCGACGCGGTTGGCCTCGTAATTTACTTCACCATTGCCAGCATTGTAATTGGCGTGAGCATGTGATACTGGCCCTGACTTTCACGATGGTTTCATTGCCGTCAAAACAAGAACAAATCCATTTATCCCCCCCCGGCCCCATCTCCATCCAAATAGTTGGCAAGCACTCCGAGCAAATCCTTCTTTTTATAAGGCTTGGACATATAAGCCGAAAAACCCTGGGATAGATAGTAATCGGCATCGCCCCGTAAAGCATGCGCAGTGAGAGCTATGACCGGCACGGATCTGTAAGATGCTTTTTTGCGGAGGGACTTGAGCGTCTTTACACCGTCCATGCCCGGACCCAGGCTGATATCCAGCAGAATCAGATCAAATTTTGATTTTTTTATCTCATCCAGCGCCTTTTCCCCGGAATCGACGATAACAACATCATACAACTCCCCCAGATACATCTTGGCAACCTCTGAACTGTCGAAATCGTCCTCAACGATCAGAATGCGGGCAACAGCTCCGGATTTTTTTCCAACCGGCTGGTGGATGTTGATTTCCGGCTTCTCCTGTATCGGTGCCTCAGATGACTTCAGCGGTATACGGAGCGTAAATGTGGAACCCTGTCCTTTTTTGCTTTGCACCGATATGGAGCCTCCAAGGATCTTGGCCAGTTTCCGGCTGATGGTCAAACCAAGACCTGTTCCTTCGTATTTTCTGGAATAGCCGGAGCTTTCCTGCTGAAACTCATCAAAGACACGAGGCAGAAATTCCGTAGATATACCAATACCTGTATCCCTGACATGTACAAGTGCCCATTCGTCCAAAAGGTCGCGTTCGGTGGCAACGGTTACTTCCACTAATCCGGCATCGGTGTATTTTATGGCATTGGAAAGCAGGTTGTACAAGATACGTCCGAACAGCTGGCGGTCCACATCCACAAGTAACTCTTCAATATCACTCTTGACTTCCAGACCAAGGTCTTTATGCCCGGCCGGACGCGCATGCAGATTCACGCTGCGACTGACTTCGTCAATGAGGTTGACCCGTTCCGGCTGGACCCTCACCTTGTCGGCTTCAAGTTTGACAAGGTCAAGTACCGACTCAATCGTTTCCATCAGTCGATGGCCACTGGCGGATATCCTGACAGCCATCTCCCGTGCTTCACCCTCCGGAAGTTCCGATTCCAGTATGCTTGCAAAACCAAGCACACCGGTAAGCGGAGTGCGCATCTCGTGGCTCATGTTGGCCAGCAGTGCCGTCTTGACACGGCTCATGGACTCCGCGGTCTCTTTGGCCTGGATCAACTCCTGCTGATACCGTTTACGGTCGGATATATCACGTGAGTTTATGATCACACCCGAAATTGTCGGTTCCTCCATCAAATTGGTACCTATGGACTCCAGGTGAATCCAATTCCCATTCTTGTGGAGACAACGACACTCCAGCATAATTTCCTCATCCGCTTGTTCCATCATTCTCCGGAACGAGTCGCGCACCTCAGCCATATCTTCATTGTGGATAAAATCGAGAGCCGGTTTTCCCAATAAATCTTCCTCGCAGTACCCGAGGGTTTTTTGTACTGAGGGTGCCACATAGATGATCTTGCCTTCGCTATCCAGTATCGTGATCACATCAGAGCTTTTCTGGATCAGCGTTCGAAACCGTTTTTCACTGGAGCGGATCATCTCCTCGGTCCGTGTCCGCACCATATAAGACGCGACCAGTTCCACCATCAGCGAGAGCGAATGGACCTCCAGCTCGGAGAAGTCTTTCCTGCTCTGCGGCCAGTAAATAGCAACAGCCCCCTGATAACCGGCCTCCTTGGTCTGGAATGGGAAAAAAGCCACAGAACCGATCTCTTCTTTCACCATCATTTCGCGCTCGGCAGCCGCTCTGTCGGGAATCATGGCAACATCGGGAAAAAGCATCGGCTCGCCGGTCGATATTTCCTCTTTCCACCAATTCCCGCACAAATGTATGCAGGACTCATTCTTATCTCCGCATGAGCGTACATCGGGAGAGGTCCAGGAGATTCGTGTTTCTTTACGATCCGGTTGGGCCGTGCCGGTCGGATATATGCACAGACAAGCTCTTACAGCCTGGACCGCCTCCGCTATCTGGCCCAGAATGACAGACATGTCGGGAGGTTTACCCTGCATGAGTCCGACCCTGATACGGTTGATCACACTTTCAAATTGCTTTCGCTTGCGGGTGGTACCTGCGTGCTGGCCAAGTGCCATCTCGTCTTCTTCTACCAGAGTTCTCTTTTTGTCCGGCATGGACTTGTTGTAGTGAAAAAATGTGTGTATTGTAAATAGATATTACGGCGTAATATACGCCATTTTACAACACCCTGAAATCATATTTGAAACAAGGCGGAGAATTCTGCGTACTGTTCCATGCATTTACTCCGGACTTGCCGGAGCCGGAAAAAAACAGCTTGATGATCATGGCTTTTTTTTTCACGGAGACCAGATGACACCACCCAATCACCCGTTACGTGGCTGACTCACCCCGAAAATACAACTGGCTGCTCATCCCTGCTTTTGCCGGGCTGCTGCTGTTTATGCTGCTCATGCCCTGGTCGCACCCGACGGCCAAACTGACCGGTCTGGCCGATACGGAAGAAGTCATCAGCGAATCACGCCGCTTTCTCGGAAAATCGGGCATCAATCCCGGAGAGCTGCAGCCATTTGTCGTTTTCCGCACAAATGACGATCTGCTGGACCGCCAGGTGGCGTATTTCGGCAAAAGAAAACTTTCGGATTTCATCCGTAATGGCTTCCTGCGCTTCATTCCCTCCTATTACTGGCAGGTCACGTGGATCGACACGGAGGATCACGAAGATGTAGCCGTAACCATGGAAAGCTACCGGCAGCCTTTTGGAGCTGCCGTGTTCCGGACTGTACACGCCCCCGATGCCGCACTTATCCGGTTTCATACGGAAAACCTGAGCGGGGCTGCCTTCCGCCTGCCGGACCGCCATCCGTCCGTCACACTCCCGGAAAAACCGGAATACAAAGATGTGAAACCGGTCCTGAAGGGTACGGTCTGGGACAACTACCTCATGAGCGTGGATTCCACCTACTACTCGGAACAGAACGAGCAACGCCTTCTCAACGTCGTGCTGGTGCCACCGGCCCGGATATTTGAACATGCCACCCGGGTTACAGTGACCCTGAATGCAGACGGACAACTGCACCAGATCGGCCAGCAAGTGATCATCAGCGGACAACCAGCCGCTGAAGCCGGTACGCCCGGCGGATTCCTACGCGCAATCTTCTTCATACTTGCCCTGCTCCTTCTGATCACACTTTTTGCGAGACGAATTTTTCACCGCCTGGTGGATGTGCACAGCGCCGCTACGTACGGCATTATTGCCGCCATCCTGTTTCTGCTGCACATGCTTTTCATTCTGTTCCAAAGCTCCGCTTTTCACTACATAGATCAGCAGATCCTGCAGATTGTTGCCATGATGCTCATCATGGTGATCGTCTCCGTGTTTTTCGGAATCTTTATCTTCATGCTGACCGGACTCGGGGAGTCACTCAGCCGCGAAGTCTGGCCGGATAAAATCGCCAGCATCTCGCTGTTGCGGCTGGGCTATCACGACAGCAGCTCCATTGGCAATTCCACAGCCGCTGGCGTTCTGGGTGCTTTCATCTATCTCGGAATCGCCGCACTCATATACACACTGACCGATCACAGCTATCTCAATCCGCTGGACGGACAGCTTTTCTACGCCGACAGCTACCTGTTCCCCGCATGGCATGTCATCGCTCAAAGCCTCTTCTGGGCCATGCTCATCACCGCCGGCCTCTTTGCATGCCTTGTGTCATGGATCGGCATCAACCGGAAAAACACCGTGCTGCTACTGTTAAGCGGAGGTATCGTATTCACCCTGCTTTCATCACACCAAATCAGCACACCCGATTCACCCCTCATATTCGCTTTCTGGTTCTTCCCCGGCCTGGCCGCCACCTGGTTTTTCCTTCGCCAGGACCTGCTTGCGCAGTTAATAGCCATTTTCGTATTTATCTCGCTCTGGACCACTGTGGATGGCAGGGTGATCACGGGTTCGCCTGATGCGTGGCTGGCCTGGTCACTCGTCGGACTGGCCGTGGCGCTGCTGGCCGGCGCAATCGGGCTGGCGGAATACGGCAAGCGATACGGCCATATCCCGGAACTCACTCCCGGGTACATCCTCGAGATCGCACGGGAGCAGCGTGTGGAAAGGGAACTGGAAATCGCGCGGCAGGTTCACCAGTCGTTCCTGCCGGTCGACCTCCCGAAACTCGAAGGTTTGGATGTGGCCGCCAACTGTCACGCCGCATTTGATGTCGGCGGCGACTATTACGATGTGATTCCGATTGATGACCACCGCATGGCATTTGTCGTGGGTGACGTAAGCGGCAAGGGCATCCAGGCTGCGTTCTTCATGACCATGGTCAAGGGCATATTCCAAAGCCTTGTCAAGGAAATACCCGACCCCCTTCCTCTCCTGACCCGCATGAACCGCCTCTTTTACGACAATGCACGTCGCGGCAGTTTCATTTCCATTTGCTATGGCCTGCTGGATGTGCGTGATGGCACACTCAGATACGCCCGGGCCGGGCACAATCCGGCCATTTACCTTCACAGGAAAGAACAGAAAGCGGAGTTGCTCCGCTCGGGTGGATTGGCTCTCGGGCTCACGCGAAATGATGACTTTGAGCAGAGCCTCTCGGAAGTGACCATCAAAATGACCCCTGAAGATACACTCATTTTCTACACCGACGGCGTAACGGAAGCACTCAATCCATCCGGTGAAATGTACGGAGAGAACCGCCTGGCCGCCGAAGCTTCAAAACACCACAACCTCTCCGCCATGCAAATGCTCGAGCAGCTTACAACTTCGGTAGTCCGCTACGCCTCTAACGTTCCACTGAATGATGACATGACCATGGTCGTCGTGCGCAGGGTGTGAAATGGCGCATCCCATGCACGTTAGCAGATAACCCCGACAGATACTGCCATGCACGTCAGCAGATAACCGCGACACATACCACCATGCACGTTAGCAGATAATGGTGGCACGCTCCGTTTCTCTGGCTGGAAACAAGATGGAATACCTTTCCGTCAATTGTCCGGCAGCAACACTTTGTCAATGGCGTGTATGGCGCCGTTTGTGGCAACCACGTCGGCCGCAACCAGCATTGCGCCACCTACGGAAATCCCCTGTTCGAGATGCTCAACCTTGAATACAGTCC
>SKYY01000025.1 GCA_007127665.1 Balneolales bacterium
ACCAGGTCCTTCAATTCCTGCGCGCCCATGACGGAAACGCGTGGGCCGGTTTCTGGAGCATCCCCTGGGATCCGCTTGAAATGGACGAGATGAAATACACGCACTACCATGTCTGGAAGCCACGCATAAGCGGGGTCAGATTCAAGATTGAAGGCAGTGACCTGACCGACGACATGGAGCACGAATCAATCGATGAACAGACCATCACCGATGGTTGGGAGCACATGGCGTTCCACTTTCCCGATGCGGAAGGGGAATATCCGGTGATTGCCGTGATGCCGGATTTTATTGAGCCGGATGAAATTGACGAGAATATCCTGCTCTACATCGACAACATCATCCTCAGTGATTCCCCGGAGGATCCGACCGTCGTCAGCGCCGAACTGGACGAACTTCCGGTACAGCTGGCACTTCGTCAGAATTATCCGAACCCGTTCAACCCGGCAACACGCATCACCTTCGAGCTGAAGAACCCGCAGCATGTAACCCTCAGCATATACGACATCCAGGGACAGTACATCACAACCCTTGTGAATGGAGAGCGGGCTGCCGGACAGCATGACGTCACTTTTGACGCCGGTGATTTGGCAAGCGGAATGTACCTGTACCGACTGGAGACCCCGCAACGCACCATCACCCGCGCAATGACGCTTATCAAGTAACAAATGTTACGAAATCAATGATATTCCATCACACCGGCTGCGTGAAGCCGGTGTGATGGTTTGCTGTCTTTCATTCTGTTTCATCCTCCAGATATTTCAATCTCTTTCTCCAACAGAAGAATCATAACGTGTGCACTCACTTCAACAGGTGAGCAGAAAAGTGTCATCTGGAAACAAGATTTCCAGATTATCATCTGACACCGTCACATAATGCTTCACAGGCCCGAATATCACATAAAAAGCCTGAATACCAAAGCACTGCTTGAATTTCGGGGCTTCATTCCCTCGCAGCAGAATAAACGCACGTTTCCCCGAACTCCAAAACAACTATTGTCATGGCACATCGTGTATCTGCACATCTGATGTACCTGCTTCTGCTATTCATTGTCGGCAATCTTTATCTCTTTTCGATGCCGGCCAGCAGTCAGGTCACCATCACTCCCGACGAGTTTGAATTCCCGCCACAGCAAATCGGCATCAGCTCGGAATTGCAGGAATTCATTATAACCAATGAGAGCGATACATCTGTCACGCTTCACCCCGGGCATATATCCATAACTGCGCCCGAAGATCGCTTGACCGAGCTATCCGTCCTTTCCTACAATATCGAATTTGACAAGCGGGACTGGCCCGGACGGCTTGCTTACATGCTGGAAGGATTCCGCGAATACGACATAGACATACTTGGCTTGCAAGAGGTAATCCAGCGGGAACATCTGCCCAACCAGGCAAAGACCATTGCCGACTCTCTTGGTTTTTACTACTACTTTGATTCGGTGGATGATGAGAGCCGGACACAACGCTACGGAAATGCCATTGTGTCCCGCTTTCCCATTGAAGAGACCAATTTCCGTGCGCTCAAACCACTGGATGCGTTTCGAAAGGTGGTCCATGTACGCGTCACTGTCAATGACCAGCCGGTAGATATTTACAACACCCACCTGCACAACCCTCCTGATGCCGGTGAAACCCGAAAGGAGCAGATCCGTGACCTGCTTGACTTTGTGGAGGAAACCAGCAGCGGCGGCGTCATGTTCCTGACCGGGGACTTCAATGCGGCGCCGGACTGGCCGGAAATGGAGCTGGTGTATGAAGCCTTCACTGATGTGTATCCGATTTTCCACGAGAACCATCTGGATCCGGAACACAGCACCCTCAATCCACGCCTTGGCTTTCCGGAACGCCGGATCGACTACGTCTTTTTCAACGACGATGGTGCCGGTGACCTGATCCCGCTGTCAGCCAAACTGATCCTGGACGATGAGCATGAAGATGATCAGCTTGAGAACGACCATTTCGGTGTACTGGCCCGCTTCCATGTTTCCTGGGATACCGGCGATTTCGGGCTTTACAACATCGATGAACCCATGGATCTGGAACCCGGTGAGCAGGCAACCGTATCGGTGGTTTTTGAGCCTCAGAGTACCGGGGAAAAAGAGGTTCTGCTTCAAGCGGGCGATGCTGTTTCCGTTATCACCGGCGAGGCGTTTGACGCAACAGTCACCAGTTTCCCATTTACGGAGGACTTCTCCGAAACCGAACAGTTCACGCTTCCTTTCGGCTGGTCTGCAAATGCCGAAAACTGGTATGTCTTCAACTCCGACTATTCCGGTGGAACAGCGCCGGAGCTGGTATTCTGGTGGGAACCGGAACAGGAAGGGCGATTCTATGTCAGCACCCCTCCCATGCGTACAACAGGGCTGGACAGCCTTTCGGTTAACTTCCGGTATCAGGTTGATAATTTTGGCGATCCGGGTAATTATGATTTGCAACTGGTCACCATCGCCGGCGATGATGAGTTCGTAGTCATGGAGTGGAGTGATCCCGAAAGCATTCCTGCCGAGGAATTCACGACACGCCTGTACCGCGACCGGCATGGCGTAGGCCATGATCAGTTGAGGCTTGCATGGGTTTTCGACGGGCCTTCCAATAATATCATCCGGTGGACCATTGACGATGTCGAAGTGGGGGCGGAACCCACACTGGTTGTTACTCCCGGGGATATTGACTTCGGAATGCTCGAGGCTGGAGATACCTCCGATCATGTAACCATCACTCTGACAAATATTGGAGGAGGCCTGCTTGAGATCAGCCCTGATGACATCCGCCTGGACGGTGATCACCCTGATCAGTTCCTTCTGGATAACATCAGCGAAACCGTTCAGCTCGCAAGCGAAGACTCGGCATTCGTTTCCGTTGCTTTTTCCCCCGATCAGGGCGGTGAACTGACCGCAAGACTCAGCATCCTGAGTGAAAGTGTTACCCTTTCCGGACAGGTATTTGACCCGACATCTCATATGGAACGCTTTTTACAGCTCAACCTGATGCGTGGTGGTGCAAATGACGACAGTGAGTTCAGCCGCGTACCAAACCCGGAACCGGATGAAGTCAATGACAGCGAAGAAGTCGTGCGTTTCTACAGGAGCCGGAATGGGGTCCCCTGGGGTGGTTTTTTTGCTTTCTTGCCGGTCCCCCTGGATTTGAGTGAAAAAAAATACATCTATGTGGATGTCTGGAAACCGCGTATCAGTCCCATCCGCTTCAAGGTGGAAGATGGCCCAACCCCGGACCTGGAAATCGAAAGCATGGCACCCCAGACCAAAACCAATCAGTGGGAAACGGTCGTCTTTGATTTCTCGGAAAAAGACGGTGAATGGAACATCATTGCCTTCATGCCCGATTTTGCCGATCCGGTCAATCTTGACGAGGATATTGTCATCTACTTTGCCAATATCCGCCTCGGTGACGAACCTGACATCACCAGCTCGGATTATGAGACGGAACTGCCTGCTGATTTCGGCCTGGATCAAAATTATCCGAACCCGTTCAATCCGG
>SKYY01000165.1 GCA_007127665.1 Balneolales bacterium
GGAGTTGAAGTTGGTATTGATACCATGCGCTACACGGTTCCCGAGATTGAACGGATTACACGGGCCGCATTTGATGCCGCGCGCGGACGCCGCAGCAAAGTGACTTCTGTGGACAAGGCCAACATCCTTGCCAGCTCACAGCTCTGGCGCAGAACCGTGGATCGCATTGCCGGCGAATACCCGGATGTGACCCTGGAGCATATGCTTGTGGACAATTGCGCCATGCAGCTCATCCGCAACCCCTCACAGTTCGATGTGATCCTCACCGAAAACATGTTCGGGGATATCCTGAGTGACGAAGCGGCCATGCTCACCGGCTCTATAGGCATGTTACCCTCTGCCAGCCTGGGCGACGGTCCCGGCATGTATGAGCCGGTACACGGATCCGCCCCTGATATTGCCGGACAGAATATCGCTAACCCGCTGGCGACCTTGGCTTCGGTGGCCCTGATGTTCCGCTATTCACTGGATCATGAGGATGCGGCCCGCGACCTCGAATCGGCTATCAGCCGTGTGCTGGCCGACGGTTACAATTGCAAAGACATGAGCCGTCATGCCCGCCAGGTACTCTCAACCTCTGACATGGGCGACCAGGTCCTGAGATCACTTAAACAGATTCACACAACCGCCTAGGTTTTTCTCCATGCTGAAAGGAAAAAAAATTGCCATCATCGGTGCCGGTAAAATGGGTGAAACACTGGTCACCCGGCTGCTATCCACCGGCACACTCAAGAAAGACCAACTGTTTGTTACGGCCAAACACGACTCCCGTATCGCCTATTTCAACGAAAAATTCGGTGTAAAAGGATCTACTGACAATGCCGAAGCCGCTCGTGACGCCGATATCATCCTGCTTTGTGTCAAGCCGCAGATCGCCCCGAAGGTGATCGCATCCATCCGCGAATCCATCAACGCCGAACAGCTCGTGATTTCGATCATGGCCGGTTTCACGATTGCGCAGCTCCAAAAAGCACTGGTTCTTCCCCTGCCGGTTATCCGCGCCATGCCCAACACCGCCAGTGAGATCGGGGCCGGGATGACGGTTCTGGCTTCCGGCAACAAAACAAACGGGGATCAGATACGATTTGCAGAAGCGCTGTTCGGCGCTGTCGGCAAAACCATGGTGCTGGATGAGAAATACTTCGATGCGGTGACAGGGCTGAGCGCCAGTGGTCCGGCCTTCATTTATGTCGTGATCGAAGCGCTGGCCGAGGGCGGTGTCAAGTGCGGCCTCCCGCGTGATGTCTCCACATCACTCGTGGCACAGGCCTGCCTCGGAGCAGCACGCATGGTGGCGGAGACCCACCAACATCCGGCCATCCTCAAAGACCATGTCACCACACCGGCCGGATGTACCATTGACGGCCTGCTTAAACTCGAGGAAGGCGGGATCCGCGTCACCATGATCAAAGCCGTGGATGAGGCCGCCCGCAAAGCCAAGGTTCTGGGATCTGAATAAATTCTCCTGTATTGCCAAAATTGCAGGATCAGAATAAGTTTTCCCGCAATACCAAAAATGCAGGATCAGAATATTTTTTTGTAACAAATTGATACGTAAGGACTCTTAAATACAGATAGTATCTCACATGGGACAAATTGTAGCAGCTCTGACGGAGCAACAAATAAACTTCTCATGAACTCCTGCAGCCAGGTTTTGGTCGGTCACCTTCCTGGCTGCTTTTTTATTGTAATACTTTTGCATTGTAATAGATACTGATGCATTGTAGTACTGTTGGATGCTTCCCTGCAGGAAAAACGTTAATGGTGGATGGCATGCTCCCTGCCCCACTCCCGGCGTGCATGCTGCATGCTTTTGAGCCGGTGCCATCGCGCCTCCTTCCTGGCCACAACCAGCAGCCATGTTGAACCGGCAATGACCAGTCCACCCGCAAACAGCCAGATGGCCTGTTGCAGGGTAAGCAGGCCGTATTCCATCACCAGGGAAGCAATGGTAACCGAACTGGCGTGCGAAATCGTGAAGAGCAGCCATTCTGAGCTGAAAATGCGTCCGCGAAACGCATCCGGCGACCGCTTTTGAAGCAGCACGGTACTCATCACCCAGTTGGCCCCGCTGGCCGTATGGGCTACAAACACAAGGATCAGCATCAGCCAGATCACTTCCAGTGCCCCGATAATCAGGTACAGCGTACCGGCCGAGATCATCGCCAGTCCCATCATCATCACCCACCGGCGCTCATCGCTGAAATACCGGCGTATCAGCACGGGTCCGACCGCCGTTCCGAAACCGCGCGCCGAATAGAGCAGACCAAGGCCGATACTTCCGAGCATCAGTATCTCCTCTGAAACCAGAATGAGCATGTACACCAGTGCTCCCATGAAAAATGTGATGGTTCCCTTGGCCAGAGCCGGACGCAAAATATGCGTATTGGAGAAAATAAACCGGTACCCGAGAATGATGCCGCGGACCGGATTGCGCAATGACTGAATGGTGTCCTCATCGCGCTCATGCGGTATGGTGGCACGGAAAATAAACCAGGTCGACAGGATATAACCGGTCCCGTTGATCACAAAAACGGCATCCGTGCCCAGCCAGGCCGTTGCCAGACCGCCAATCCCCATCCCTGTCGTAAAAATCACACTCCAGGACAGGTTGGATATGATATTAGCCTTCACCAGGTCATCTCCGGTGGTAATGTTGGGTATCGATGCCTGCTTGGCCGGCTCAAACACCGCCGCAAACCCCATCTGCATGGCTGTGAGCATGTAGACCAGCCACAGCAGGGACGGATCCCGCACAAAAAGGAAACTCAACACGACCGCTCCGCGTCCGAAGTCGCACAAGAGCATCAGTATCCGGCGATCATACCGGTCCGCCAGATACCCAGCAAACGGCGACAGCGCAGCAAAAGAGAGGAATTTGGTGATGATTACCAGTCCGAGAAGAAATTCGGAGTCGGAAAAATTCAGGATGATGGTGAAGACGGCGATTACTCCGAACCAGTCACCAAAGTTCGATATGATCTGGCTCAGCCAGACTCTGCGGAACTGGTGATTCTCCCTGATCAGGGTCAGATATGGTGCCAGTCTGTTCAATGTGTTCGTGCGTTTCTCAATGTCTTCGTGTGTTTCTCAATGCCATCGTGCGTTTCTCAATGCCATCGTGTATTTCTCAATAACTTCGTGTGTTTCTCAATGTTTTCCTGTGCTTCCGAATCCACCTTCACCCCGCTCAGAGACCGGCAGTTCCTCAACGCCTTTGACAGCGGCCCGTACCACGGGAGCTATCACCATCTGTGCTATACGGTCACCATGCCGGATTTCAAACGGCTCATCCCCGAGGTTGACGGCCAGCACTTTCACTTCCCCCCGGTAGTCGGAATCAATGGTACCGGGTGTGTTGAGCATGGTGATGCCATGCCGGAAGGCCAGTCCGCTCCTGGGACGTATCTGCGCCTCATATCCATGCGGCAAAGCCATCTGGAGGCCCGTCGGGACAAGAGCGCGACTTCCCGGTTCAAGCACTATCGGTTCTTCAA
>SKYY01000097.1 GCA_007127665.1 Balneolales bacterium
CGGTGGACCAGGGTATTGAGCACTCGGGTGGCGCCTCTTTTGCCAAAAATCCCATCTATTTTGATCCGGAGAATATTGTCAAGCTCGCCTATGAGGGCGGCTGCAACGCCGTAGCTTCCACTTATGGCGTCCTTGGCTCCGTTGCCAGAAAATATGCGCACAAAATCCCCTTTGTTGTGAAAATCAACCACAACGAATTGCTTACCTATCCGAATCAGTTCGACCAGATCATGTTCGGTACCATCGACGATGCCTACAACATGGGAGCCGCTGCTGTGGGAGCGACCATCTATTTCGGATCCGATAACGCATCCCGCCAGATCGTGGAAGTGGCCGAGGCTTTTGCCTATGCCCATGAGCTGGGGATGGCTACCATTCTGTGGTGCTACACCCGCAATAACGCGTTCAAGATCGACGGCACGGATTATCACGTGGCGGCCGACCTTACCGGACAGGCCAACCACCTTGGCGTGACCATACAGGCCGATATCATCAAACAGAAGCTTCCGGAAGTCAACGGTGGATACAAGGCTCTGAATGCCGGTGATTCCTCATACGGAAAACTGGATGAGCGCATGTACACCGATCTGACCAGCGACCATCCGATTGACATGACCCGCTATCAGGTAGCCAACTGCTACATGGGCCGTGCCGGTCTGATCAACTCCGGAGGAGCTTCAGGCGATAACGATTTCGTCGACGCTGCCAAGACGGCCGTGGTCAACAAACGAGCCGGCGGAATGGGGCTGATCAGTGGCCGCAAAGCATTCCAGCGTCCGATGTCCGAGGGCGTGAAACTGCTGAACGTGATCCAGGATGTCTATCTTGATGAAGACATCACCATTGCATGACCGTGACGCGTAATTTTTTGATAACGAAATCAGAAAATTAACGTAATTTTGGGCCTTGTATCTTCTGCCGTGTTTACGGATGCCGGATACAGGGCCCTTTTTTATTTCAATGTGTTCTGTTCTTCAACGTTTTTTTCTTTCCTTTTGTCGATGCAGAAAGCTGTCACCACCCATTCTTTCCGGATAAAAATCAACACCTGTATCACATTCATTGTCATTCGAAAAGAAACATACCACAGCAGACCAGATTCCCGGCCTTGAGACGGTAAAGGGAGACTCTTCACCACAGATATCGGGCAAATACCTGGTGTTGTCGATACTGCTCAGTCTGACCAGCATGGGACTGCTGATCTACTGGACTTATTCGCCCGGATTGTTTGACCGGCTCTATTGGAACCGGACTCCGGGACTCTTTATCGCCCTTTTTGTCGTCGCCTTGCGCATCTGGTTTATCTGTGCCAAGATCCGTTACCTCTCCGAAAGCCGTCTCAGCTGGATTGCCTCACTGCGCGTAGTATTGGCCTGGGAATTCACCTCTTCGGTCACCCCGTCAACCATCGGGGGCGGTCCCATGGCAACCTACGTGATGACCAGGGAAAAGCTTTCACTGGGGCAGTCCAGCGCCATAGTGATTTACGCGATCATGCTGGATCAGCTTATCCTTGTGTTTGTCATCCCTGCGCTCATGATCCTCGGGATCTTCCTGCCCGTCGTACCGGAAAATGCCGGATGGGTGGGGCATGGCGCCATGGTCCTCATCTACATCATGTTGCTGGCCTATGCACTTTTCCTGACCTATGGGGTCTTCAGGAATCCCTATATCCTCAAGCGTACGGTAAATTATGTGTTCAGCCTGCCCTTTCTCCGGAAATACCGCTACAAGATTGCGCGGGAAGCCGAAGTCCTTGAATCCTACTCCCACGAACTGAGGAAAAAACCTCGCTCATTTGTACTGAATGCGTTTGCCTTGTCCACGCTGGCCTGGCTGGCCAAAGTATGGCTTCCTGCCATAGTTGTTCTCAGCTTCGTCCCGGCCGACGTCCTCCTCTCATTTCTCAGGGGGATGGCCATGACGCTGGCCGGCATGTTCATGCCAACTCCCGGTGGCAGCGGTGGACTCGAAGGTCTCTATGCCCTCTTTCAGGGACCGCTTATGCCCCGCCGCGAGTTCCTGGGGATCGCCGTGTTCATGTGGCGGCTGATCAGTTTCTACCTGGTCGTCGGAGCAGGGCTCATGGCCATGAGCTGGTATGTGAATGCAAGGGTTGCCAACAGGCAGAACGGCAAGAAAACAGATTGAAATTGAAAATGGCCCGAAAAAAACGCACCCGTTACGTTTGTTCCAATTGTGGATGGGAATCCCCGCAATGGCTTGGCGTGTGCGGTGCCTGTTCCCGGTGGAACACCCTGGAAGAGTTCCATATCCCCGACAATGACGGACGGAAAACACACAAGTCACGGCTTCAGACAACGGACAGGGCGGCAACGAAGCCGATGACACTCGATGAAATACCCGTATCAGAGGCAGACCGGACCGTAACCGGAATGAGTGAACTGGATCGGGTACTGGGTGGCGGCATGATGCCGGGGTCGTTTATCCTGCTGGGTGGCGATCCGGGTATCGGAAAAAGCACACTGGCCCTGCAATGGGTTTCGCTGCTTTCGGGGGAGAAGACGCTCTATGTCTCCGGAGAGGAGTCACTGGTACAGATCAGACAGCGCGCGCACCGGCTTGAGGTCCGTCCGGCCCACCTGCATCTCTACACGGAAACGGAGATCATGCAGGTTATAGAAGTTGCCCGCCATGAAAAACCCGGTATCCTGATCATCGACTCCATCCAGACCATGTACCACAGCGCCCTGCAGAGCATGCCGGGAACCACAGCTCAGATACGGGAGTGCGCCGCGCTCCTGATGCAGCTGGCAAAGCAGGAGAATATTACGGTAATCGCTATCGGACACGTCACCAAAGATGGCGATCTTGCAGGTCCCCGTATCCTGGAGCATATGGTGGATACGGTCCTTCAGTTCGAAGGGGACAAGCAGTCCCACCACCGGGTCCTGCGAACACTGAAAAACCGTTTTGGTCCGGCCCAGGAAGTGGGGATTTTTGAAATGGACGGTGGCGGCTTGCGCGAAGTTGCGAATCCGTCAGAGCTTTTCCTTTCCGAGTTCGATCCTTCTGTGAGCGGCAACGCCGTTGTCTGTTCCATGGAAGGCACCCGTCCGTTGCTGATAGAAATCCAGGCCCTGGTGACACCCACATCCTATGGCATGCCTCAGCGGACGGCGTCGGGTTTCGATCACCGGCGGCTTTCGCTTCTGCTGGCGGTGCTGGAGAAACGGTGCGGCTGGCAATTCGGGCAGCATGATGTCTTCCTGAATGTGGCCGGTGGATTGAAACTGACCGAAACGGCATGTGATCTTGGGGTGGCCGTCTCCCTTATCTCCTCACTATCAGGAAAGGCTCCGGGCGAACCGGTCGTCATGATCGGGGAAGTTGGACTCGGTGCGGAAATACGAAGAGTAGCTCAGCTGGACAGAAGACTGGAAGAAGCGGAAGCCATGGGCTTCCGGCACGCAGTTGTGCCGAAAGGCTTCAGGAAAGACGGGCAGAAAATCAAG
>SKYY01000062.1 GCA_007127665.1 Balneolales bacterium
ATGCTCCCGCCGGCGCACCGCTATCGCAAAACCGGGGCGCTCTTCCAGTTTGTAATGGTAAGCGTGCTGGTCCAGGGTGGACTTTATCCCCTCTTGATCCACTATTTCAACGAGTTTTCCATCGCCGGTCCGCTGAGCAACACACTGGCCGTTCCATTCGTACAGTTCATGTTCCTCTGGACCTTTCTGTGCCTTGCAATCGGTTTGTTCCTTCCCGATATGGCCGCATTGGCCAACATTCCCGGGGACCTGATCCTGACCGGACTGACGGGCTATGTTGCCCGCATCGGGGCCCATCCCGCTTCCTGGATCGAAGGCACGTTGCCCGGGAGCTGGCTTTACGGCGTCTGGTTTTTTGGGACAGCGCTGCTTGCGGGGTTGAGAATACCCGTACTGCGCTTCAAAATGGCCGCCGGGCTGCTTTTTTGTCTTGCAATGCTGCAGGCCGTCCAGTTGCACGATCAACTTCGGAAACCTGGTCTTGAAGTTGTTTTTTTCGATGTCGGTCAGGGGGATGCCGTACTACTCGCAACACCAGGCGGTTATCATTACCTGTATGATACTGGTATCTGGTCGCCCGGATTCGACTCCGCCGAGCGCACCATCATACCGGAACTGAAAGCGATGGGAATCAACAAGCTGGATGGTGTGATCCTCTCCCATCCCCATGCCGATCATATCGGCGGCATTGTCAGCCTGATGCATCACATGCCCATTGATACCATTTACCAGTCGCCCGTACCTCATGACACCCGTCTGTATCATCGCTATATGGAGCTTGCTTCGCAGATGAACATCCCGGTCCGGCTGCTCACAACGGGCCAGATGATTACGACAGATCCGGCTATGCCCATGCTGGTGCTGGCTCCGTCTGAGGGAATACGGGCCTCGGATCCAAACAACCAGTCGGTCGTGCTCAAGGTGCTGTATGGTGAAACGCGTCTGCTGCTCACAGGCGATGCCGAAGAGGAGGCGGAGGAGTTCATGGTGGAGCAGTTCGGGGCGTTTTTGCGGACGGATCTGCTGAAAGTGGGGCATCATGCCAGCAGAACAAGTTCTACCAGCCCTTTTCTGGAATTGGTCCGTGCGCCCGAAGCGGTGGCTTCGCTGGGATTGCGCAACAGGTATCAGCATCCACACGCAGAAGCCACCCGGCGCTTGCTGGATGCCGGCACATTCACCCGCTTCACCAGCCTCGAAGGCGCCTTGATCTACCGGAGCGATGGTACCGGATACACGAATGTTCCGTGGTAACCGTTTTCAACCGGTGTGGAAATATCGCCGGAAACTCAGAAAGCAAAAGCTCTGTTATCTGATTTCAGACAAACTCAAAATGTATTTGCAGCTGCACGTTTCATTCTGACGGCTGCAAATCGGATGTATCATGGAAAGATATCTTCTCTTTATTACCTTTTTCGCCATCCTCTTTTCCGTTTTCGGATTCATACAGTGGTATGTGTACCGCTCGTATATTCGCTGGCTTGCACGGGTAGTCTCCGTTCACGGTTACTATCGCTTTCGGGCTGCCGGACTTGTTTTCCTTGCCTTTGCCAATATCCTGTTCATCCTCAGATTCCCTTCTACGGAATTGGGATGGTATCAGCATCCGCTTTTCCAGTCACTCGTCATCTATCCGGGCGGCATTTTTTTCGGAGCCATCGTACTGGCGTTTGCAGCCCTGCTTGTGATCAATGGAGTTTCGGCCGCATTCCGATTGCTTCGAGGCTGGTCGGGACCCGGATACCAGAAGAGCAGCGCCGGTCCTGCGGCCGGTGTATCCGCCATGCCGGGTAATGGTCTGAACCGCAGACAGTTCCTCCGAACCGCAGGTACGGCAATGATCGGTGCTCCCGTAGCCTTTACCATCGGCGCTTCCGCACACACGGCCCATGACTACCAGATAAACCGGCTGCGTTTGCACTATCCCAACCTCCCGCCCGGACTCAACGGATTCCGTATCGTCCAGCTCAGTGATATCCACTCGGGCATATACATGACCGAGCAGCAGATGCGTGACATTTTCCATCTTGTAAATGAACAGCATCCCGACCTGGTGGCCATCACCGGTGACTTTGTGGATAATTCCCCCTCAGAAATCCCCGCCCTTTACCGCAGTATCACCGATCTGAAAGCCGAATACGGTGTTTATGGATGCCTTGGCAACCATGACCACTACGCTTCGGCGCATCTGGTCAGCTCGGCCTTGCGGCAGCAGGGAGTAAACGTGCTGAATAACGATCGTCAGACACTTCACATCAATGGGGAATCACTCACCCTGCTTGGCGTGGATGACATTGAGGCCGGTTCTCCCAACGCATTACGGATCAACCAGGCAACACAAAATCTTCCGGCAGATGGCTTCCGGATACTGCTTTCGCACCGGCCGGATCTTTTCAATGATGCGCGGGAGCGGAACATTGACCTCACTCTGGCCGGACACACCCATGGCGGGCAGATTGGATTCGAGGTGATGGGCGTGCCTTTCTATCCAATCCATCTCTTCCATGAATACGCCAAGGGGCTGTTCGAGATAGGAGAACAGAAACTCTATGTAAATGTCGGAATCGGCATGGTGGGCGTCCCGGTCAGGCTGGTGCGTCCCGAACTTACCGTGATTGAGCTGAGCAATCAGGCCTGAGACAACCGGTTCTTGCAGAACCAGGCCTGGCCCAACCAGGAATGACACAGCCGGATTTTGCAGAACCAATCCTGGCCCATCCAGGAATCACACAATCGGGTTTTGCAGAATCAGGCCTGCCCCAATCAAAGCTTACACTAACGGGTCTTGCAGAATCAGGCCTTATGCAAAACCGGGCTGGCAGGGAACAGGCACATGTGATACTATTTCAGGAGCATGAGCTTGTGCGAGTCGGCGCTGCCTCCGGCAATCATCCTGAGGATGTAGATACCGCTGGAAAGATGTCCTGCATCGAAAAGGACATCCTGCTTGCCTGAGATACGGTTCTCATCCATCAGCGTCATAACCTTGCGGCCAAGGATGTCGTATACGTCCACGCGGACCCGCACTTCCTCCGTGACGCTTGCCGGGACGTTGAACCAGACCCGTGTTTCATTATTGAAGGGGTTGGGATAGTTGTAGAGCAGTTCAAAACGGTCCGATACTGGCAGCTCGGACCGGTCTTCCTCCAGCGGCACGCGGCTGAGCACCCTGGTGGTCATAACCATGTTTTTGTTGTCATTGTCCCGGTCATCGTCCTCGCTGCCCACTAATCGTGACCACCCGGTGAGTTCGCCGGCAGGATTGTATCCACCCAGGAGGGTACGCACCGGATGGTAGTTCTCATCCGATTTGTCATCGGATCCCTGATCGAAAGTAAACAGCAATTGCGCATCCTCCGACTCATCCACAACCCGGAAGTAGAAATGGTAATTCACGTCAGCTTCCAGGTTTATTACGTCATCGGAGAAATCAACCGAAT
>SKYY01000116.1 GCA_007127665.1 Balneolales bacterium
GGATTTTTTTTCGGGCCCTTGAAAGGTTTGCCCGGATGGCATCGTTGCTCAGGCCGGTATATTCTGCGATTTCATTGCCATCCATTTGTTCAATGTCATGCAGGTGCATGACCATGCGTTGCCGTTCAGGGAGTTGTTGCATCAGATTCAGGATCAGGCGGACGGATTCGCTCGTTTCCATTTTCATGGCAGGGTCAGGCAGCCCGCTTTCTTTCTTTTCGCCATCTTCAAGTGGCAATGGCCGGACTTTTCGGAGCCGGTCCAGACAATGGTTTTTCGTAATAGTGACAGCAAAAGATTCCATATTCCGGATTTCCTTCATGTTGCCACGCTTGTTCCAGATCCGGACAAAAACCTCCTGAACGGCATCCTGCGCTTCTTCAGGGTCGCCCAGCAAGGAGCAGGCCAACCGGTAAAGCCGGTGTTTCAAAGGCAAAACTGTCTCCTTGAAAGTGTCCTTGTCCATCTATTTCAACTCAGATTCCGTTCCCGGATTCGTTATGTATCTTGAGCAGGGAACTGCCTGAGAATGCGCTTGCACTATCCAGAGGCAGATCGGTGTCATTTGCTTGCGCTAACGCCGACATAGGTAGCAACAGCATTGGAAGCAACAACAGAGGTAGCAACAGCAATGTAAAAAACGGCAGGTTTTCTTTTTCATCGTCTTTCTGTTTAGTGGAAGTTAAGGGCTCCGATTATTTCCATCCCTTACTTTCAAAGACGAATAACTTGTCAGATTGTGACGCGAGGAACCAGCGCACCGTACTGCCTGATCCAGTTCAGTTCATCCGGATCCAGCGCTCCCTGTCGCACCGCATCGAGGTTGTTTACGAGCTGCTCCCGGTTTCGCGGAGCAGTCAGCACAACGTGGACATTCTGATTGTTCAGCACGAACCGGTAACAGAGCTCCGGGGTGAGGGGAGGGACATTCAGGTCATCCCGGCCCGGCCAGGGCGGCATCATGTTGTCTTTGATCGGCTTGAGCAGCATGCCCCATGCCAGTGCCGTATAACTGACCACCGCGGGGTTTCGTACGGAGAGGAAGGGAAAGATGTCCTCTTCGGCCCCTGTATTTCTTGCATTGTAGCGTATCATCAGCAGGTCGATCTCCGAATCCGCCGCCAGTCTGCCGGCCCTTTTCCGGTCGTGGATACTGACGCCGATGCTGCGGATTTTTCCTTCCTCTTTGAGCTTCAGGAGGGTGTCAACGATGCCACGGCTGTATATCGATGTTTTCCCGAGCCATCCCAGCTTGAAGACATCCAGATAGTCCGTTCCCAGCTTCCGGAGTGCGCCTTCCACGCTGCGCCGCATCTGCCATCCGAAGTAGCCCCATCCAAGCATGGCAACCACGTGCTTCTCGCGGTCTGTTCTGATGACTTCACGGATTCCGTCCGTGACGTGGCCGAAGCTCTGTCCCCAGACCCAGTAATTCGCGCCATTGTCAGCCGCCAAGCGTACATCATCGGAATCAATGCCATAGTTCCCGGCGACCCCCATGCGAAATACCGTTTTGTTTACGACCGGAAGCACGCTGTGGGAAAAGTCGGGCAGGGGGTGATCCTGTTTTTGTGCGTTCATAAGAAAGAATCCGGAAAATTATCGGGAGTTTGAGCAAATCCAAAACAACCTGAGGACGTTTCAATAGCTGAACCCCAAAATATATTTAATCAGATAAAAGTTTTTATTTCGGTAATGCGGTTTTTTTTATCCCTGATGGAATGCAATGAGACCACTTCGGGATAGGTCCGGTAGATCAGGAGCACTTCAAGGTTTCTAACGGCCTGCCAGAAAAACTGCCCGGATTAGTATTATTGTGCCACGGTATTCTTTTTTTTTTATATTGAACAGAAGGTATCCGGAATAGCTTACATATGGTCAGGAAGGTTTATGGTATTTTTTGACCACATGATCACAGCACTACTATTATTGTCAAAAACGACCGGGGTGGTTTATCATGAAAGTGACAGGGTTTTTGCTTCTCATTCTATTTACTGTCCAAACGTACGTTTATTCTAATTCACCCGACTATACACGTAGTGCAATTTCCAGCGTCGAGTCGGTATGGATCAAGCCGGGCGCCCAAACCGATATGGCCCTGGACTTCGGTTTCTTCGAAACCATGATGGCTCTCTATGTGGAAATGCCCCGTTTTGACTACAACGAGCTGCCCGATGTGGTGGTGGACCGGTTCAGGAACAGGGTGTCACGAATGGATGTCGTTGACGAGCAGGACCTGTCCGAGATACTGCAGGAAACAGTTGGACAAGCAATTCTCGATATTCTCAATGATCCCGAGATCATGGAGAGCCGCGGACTGGCTCTGCGTGACGAATCGGCATGGCAGACCTTTGCTGCCACCCGGGCCCGTTCGGTTGGGCTTACGGTCGAGGAACTGGAGCTGCTGATGAACTCATCCTATGTCTACCTTCCTTATGTCAGTTCCATCACGGTTTCACGGTCCCGATCGGAATCCCGTCAGTCACTGCGCCGGGGACTTATTCGCGCACTTCAGTCCGATGAAGACTCGGCTGATGGACAGAGTGTTTCAACCACTACCCACAATACGGTACGAATTGAAGGGGGCATCATTTGGTTTTCGGTAAATGTCTCGCCTGACGGAGAGGTGACCATCTCAAAACTGCTGGATGTTTCGGCCAGTGCCAGCGGTCGGGCCGAGAGGGGGAGGGAACACACCTTCCGCATAGGTAATGATTCCTGGGATGTGGACTCCCGTACCTATGCTCTGTATGAGGCAACCCAGAACTGGGTCAGACAGCTGGGTGTGGAAACCAGGGGTATCCCCGAATTTCAGCTCACGGGTGGTATTGTGGAAGTGCTTTCCGGCAGAAACTATTCACTGGCCCTTGGACGCCAGGAGGGTGTCTACCTGGATGATATGTATGAACTTGTTGAAGTGCGGCGCAATGAGGACGGTACCGAAACAACGGCAACGGTGGGCTATGTCCGTATCACCGATGTGGGGGACAATACCACCGACCTTTTCAACTACTCGACAGCCAGCCAGCTTATCGGCAGAAGACAGGGAGTGGGGGTCACCGCGCGTGAATATCCGCGCATCGGATATGACCTCAGGATAACCATGGGCTTCTCGGAGGACTTCATGATACCAGCTTCAGAGATGTTCGGCTGGCTCCAGACCGATGTCACCCGCTCCTTTGATCTGCAACTAAGCTATGCCTATAACCTGGCTCCCGTGACCGGGGTCAGCCAAAGCTTCCTGTCTATGGACATCGGTATCGGATTTCCGATTGAATACGAACGATCACCCGCCTTTGATGATTCCTCGCTGCTTTTGTTTGACTTCTACTTTGGTTATACAAAGAAATACTGGTTTGCGGGCCGTAACAATATCGGTCTTCGTTTCGGAGCCGGACTTGATGCCATGCTGTTCAGTGCTGACGATGA
>SKYY01000136.1 GCA_007127665.1 Balneolales bacterium
ACGCTGATCGGGGTGCTGGACTGGGAGCTTTCGTTGCAGGATGCCATCGCCATGCCCAATTTTCTGAACCGGGGAAGGTATCTGGAGCTCGAGGAGGGCTCGGCCTGGGCGAACAGGGCAGTGGTGCTCAGGGGTATGGGGCACCGCGTGCGGGTGCGGCCGTTGGAGAGCGGGTTGCACGGGATTGAAAGGTTGGAAAGGCCGCATAGGTTGGAAAGGTCGGAAAGGTCGGAAAGGTCGCATAGGTCGGAAAGGCCGGATAGGCCGCATAGGTCGGAAAGGTCGGATAGGCCGGATAGATCGGAAAGTCAGCGCGTATTCAAATGGCTTGGCGCAGCTGATCCGCGCATGGGCGGCTCCGCCCATGGTTTGGTGGATTGAAAGCGGCGGGTGCAGGCAATGTGCCGAGGTCTGTTATGTCATCTACGGAAAACAGGGCTGCAAGTACCCGGCCCGGGTCAGTAGATGAGGAAGTAGGCCTTGAGCTGACGATGAAAGGTGCCAATGGTCTCTTTCAGGATGACGATGGCTGGAATGGCGAAGAGAAGTCCAACAAAACCGAAAAGAATGGACCCTACGATGGCTCCCAGAAAAACGACAATGGGGTGCAGCGAAACAGCCTTCCCCAGCACGAAGGGTTTGAAAACGGCATTGTCAACAGCTTGGGCGAGCAGGTGGACACCAATGACCCAGAGAATCAGGTTTTCAACCGTCACCCACGGAATCGGGGCACTTACATCAACAAGGATCAGAGCATATATGGCACAGATTCCGATACCGATGAACATTCCAAATATCGGGATGGCATTCGCAACTCCGGACACCAGTGCAAGAACAAAGCCAAAGCCCAAATCAAAGCCGATTAGTACCAGAAGTGTCCAAATGGTAAGGGTCATCAGCAAAATCTCGATCAGTGTGCCGCGCAGGTAGTTCCCGATGGCGCGGTCAACGTTTTCCATCACGGTCAATACCATTTCAAAGTAGTTGTTTGGCACAATCGTTATCAGTCCCCTGCGCATCTGTCCATTATCCACCAGGAAAAAGAGAAACATAACCGGCATGATGAGCCACAGAGAGAGTATATTAAGGACACCGAGCAGGAAAGATTCTTCATCGTCTCTTGTATTTTCATCCTGCTCCTGATCTGAAATCGAGATGTCTTCTGCCAGGCGAATGTCGGGGTTGGTGTATAGGCGCATGGCGGACATCCTGCTGACCAGATCTTCGATCCTGCCAGCGGTTTCTTCGTCCTGCAAACGAGCCCATTCCTGCAGTTTTACCTGATTCGGCTCCGAGAGGTAAAGCCACTCGTTGAATGTGTCCATGAGCGGATCGAATTCAGGTCCGACAAACTCGTGGATCATATTTCCATTTTGCAGATTCTCGTCGAGTCCCATATACGTCTGGTACCGATCGTTGACATTTTGCATGATGGATGTCCTGAGCTCGAGTTGTTCAAATTCTCCGGGGACAAGCCCTAATACGTAGCGGGCCAAAAGGAAAAGAATAAGCAGAAATCCGGCAAACAGAATCAGAGTGGACATGGCACGCGAAATCCCGTTGCGGTACATAAGACTCAGCAAGGGCTGGCAGATGTAGGCAAAGAGAATCCCCAACAGTACGGGAAGGATGAGCGTACTGAGTGAAAAGATGAGATAAATTATGGTTGCAGCAGCAAAAACAACGGCTATGCTGTAAAAAACCCGTGATCGAATGGTTCTGTTGGAAGGGTCGTATTTTGGATGCATGCTGTTATAAATCGTATTGTTGTACCGATCGCATGTTTTCTCAGGCTCTGGTCTTACTGGCAATTGAGGTGAACTGCCTGTTGGTTTCCTTGAGACGCATGCCAATCACTATGGCCAGCTGTTTCATGATGCGAGCTGCAATGTAGGGCTCGTTCATGATCAACTTGTCAAGGTCTGCCCTGAAAATGGCCAGCATCTCTGTTTTAGTAACAGCGCGGGCTGTGGCCGATCTTGGGGAGCTGTCAAGAAGTGCAATCTCACCAAAAAAATCCCCTTCCTCCAATTCGGCAAGTATGGAATCTCCGGTTTCGTCATCGTTTTCAACCAGAATTCGTACCCGGCCACTTGTAATGATAAACATGGCAGCTCCCGGCTGGTCTGTAAGAAAGATATCCTCCCCGGCCTCATAGACCCGGTCGAAAAGAATTTCTGATACAGTTCTTAGTTCGCGTGGACTGAGTTCCTGAAAAATGGGAATTTTAGAAATCAGGTCAATCCTGCTGTGGTCCTTCTTTTTGATGAGTGACTGAAACACATTTCCCCACAACGGGTTCCGGTTTTTTTCTGTTGGATGCATAGTGGAGCGCAATATCGGAATAGAATCGGTTGTTTGATTAAATATTTCCCAAAGTAATGATTTCCGGGATGACGTTTTTGAATTGTTCCATGGCCATGCCGGGTGCGGCATTAATATAGGTCGGGTCACAAATGTGGTATGTCATGCCGTCGATATCGACAGTATCCCCTGAGACGGGTTCATTGAACCGGATGGCAGTTGCAATATGGCCGGGATAGCGCAGGCCAACCACATCCAGCCCGGTCAGATTTCTGACAAGAAAGCTGAAGAGTATGGCACGGTCTTCACAGTCAGAGTAGTCATAGTACAGGGTTTCTTCAGGAAAGAGCGGCTTTTCACGGCCAAAGTTATCCGGGTCGATCTTGTATCCGAACGCGGTCTGGGCGAAACGGAGCAACAGGTGAATGGTTTCTTTTTCCGACTTGCCATCAATATATCTTTCAAGGGAATCCAGGAGTCCGTTTGCCGTGCTCTCGGTAACCGGGGCATTGAAATAAACCTCCAGCTCGGTTTGAGGGTAGAACTCGTAGAAAGAGATCAGATTGCGGTTCACAGGCACAGCTACACGGATCTCTTCACCACGAAAAGTAAAATGGAGATTGCGCTCGGTATAGGAGGACCGGAAAACCGGGGTCGCCGGCATTCCGAGGGAGAGCGGTGCCAGATCACCTGGAAAGTCAGAGCCGTAGGTATACACACGCTGCGGTTCGGGTGGTAATTTGTCAAAATGTGCCATAAAAAACGGTTGCCCGTTAAAGCGGAAAAAAGGTGTGCCGAAAACGTGCGTTTGGGTCGCCAGCATCAGTATCACTCCGTTGTCATTGAAGCCGATCCGCGCTTTGTGTCCACTTTGAATCAGCATGAACCAGGTGTAGAGCCGCGCCAGATCGCGGTTGTCGGAAAAGACGGCCAGACCGGATGAGAAGATCAATTGGGCCAATCCCCAATCGTTCAATCGCATGCGTTCCTGCATGTGCTGATAGTAACCCACAGAAGCATCGATTTCCGTATCGCTGAATTGCTCCCAGACGGAAGCAATGGCCTCGGCATTGAATGGATTTCCGAGTGTTATCTGATTCAGGGCCGGATCAAAGGGCACGTC
>SKYY01000040.1 GCA_007127665.1 Balneolales bacterium
CCGCAACACGCCCTGCATATCGGCCTGGCCAGTTACCGGACCACACCCGAGGTGGCTGCCGTAAACTGGACCCATGAAACCGTGGAGCGGCCGGATATCCGCATCAACTATGGTGGATTCGAGATGGAGTACGTCAATCGGTCGTTCCGGCTGGTACATTTCGGAACTCAGCTGCTGATCGGTTCCGGCAGCGTGCGGTACGACAACAGGAACATTGCCGTCGCAAAAACGAAGGACGATTTCTTTGTTGCGCAGCCGGGTATTAACGTATTTCTGAACGTAACCAGCTGGTTCCGGATCAGCGCCGGCGGCTACTACCGTTACACGGCCAATGTCAACCTGAATGGAACGGACAGTTCCGAGCTTTCCTGCTTCGCCGGCATGCTCGGCCTCAGGTTCGGGCGCTTCTGATCCATCGGAATAACAGCCCTGAGGCCAGTATGCTTTTGATTCATCGGCGAATGCCGTAACTGCTGTCCCCCGGCGGCTCTTATCCGGCTTTTTTCGCGTCCACCATTTTTTGATATACCTCGAAAAGCAGCCGGAAGTGGTCGTCCATGGTGCCGATGGATTCCTTTGCAACACGGGCGCAGGCTGCAACCATTTCGGAACGGTCCCGGGCCAGGATATTGAGTATGGCCCGGGAAAGCTGTTCGGCATTGCCGGGTTCGTAGGTTTCGGAGTAGTCCCTGACTGCAAGGTCACCTGCCCCGCCGACATCCGGAACCACCACCGGCAATCCGCTGCAAATGGCTTCGGCAACCACCAGTCCATAGGTTTCCGCAGCCGATCCGTGGACAAAATAATCGGCACTTGAGAGGTAGTCTGCCAGTTCCTCACGGTTGGAGGTGAATCCCATGAGTTTGAGGTGTTTGATCCCTTTTGCCTGACGCTTAACCATCCACCGGAACGGTCCGTCACCGAAAATGGCAAGGCCCATTTTTTTTTCTTTGGATGCCATGCGGAACCCCTCGAACACGGTTCCAAGGCGTTTTTCCGGATGGTGACGGCTGATGCCAATGAGCAGGGTCGCATCTTCGGGAAGCCCCAGTTCTTCAAGCAGTTTTTTCCGAAGCTCAGGATTGCGGCGGTCGGGTGTTGAGAAGGTTTTATCGATGCCGAACGGCACGGCAACCGGATTGTGGATCCCAAATCCCGAAAGCCGCTTTGCCAGCCACTCACCGCTGACGATGGTTGCGTCAAAGCGTTTGCTGAGTCTTCGAAGGTAGCTCCAGTAAAACAGGAAAAGTTTGTCCACTCTGGAGAAAGACATCAGTTTGCCCAGAAAAGTATGCGGATAGACTGCGACCGGATCCTGATGGAAAATGAAAGTTTTGACGGCATCCCCTTTCCAGCGTGCCGCAAACCAGCCTCCGGTCCAGGGAGAAGACCCCTCCACGACATCGGGTTTTTCGTTGTCGAGTATCTCGTGCACCATTTTTTCCCGCCAGAGCACGGAATAGCGCTTGTCGACAGGCAGTGCCGGTCCCGGAACCCAGATCACACGTCCACCAAACCGTTCTTCCTCACCGGCCTCCGGCCCCGGAGCGACAACAACGATCTCATGGCCTGCTTTGTATCCGGCCTGCAGCTTCTGGTTGATGTAGGTCTTTACCCCACCCCCCTCATCCGTATAAAACTCAGCGACATCAATAATTTTCATATCATATTCCTGTACGGTCCCTGAATTTATCGCTGATCGTGCTATTATTCAAACCGGAATATCCCGCCGGAAATAAGTGTTTGGAATCATTATGGTTCACCCGGCAATAACGGCACAGGCACGGTGTCAAACGTTATCATCCTGCGCCGGTTATGCCGGCTTTTCACACATCTCTCTATTTACCCCGGATAACTGGATGTGATGTATTCACGCAAATTCTGGATTTCGGAATTCTGCTGGTCAATAATGGCTTTTACGATATCTCCGATGGAAATGATTCCTTCCAGGTTCTTTTTTTCGTCAAGGACAGGAAGGTGACGTATTCTCTTATCGGACATGATGGCCATGCAGTCCTGCATGGTGTATTCCCCTGTTACACATTTGACGTCTTTTGTCATAATGTCACGGACCGGAGTCTCCCTGGACTTCCGCCCCTGTAGGATGACTTTGTTCCGGTAATCCCGTTCCGAAATGATCCCGCACAAAACACCGCGACACATTACCGGGAGAGCACCGACATCTTTTTCAGACATCAATGCAATAGCATCGTATACCGTTGTCATCTCATCTACTGTGAACATCTGACCGCCTTTCAGTTTCAATATCTGCTTCACCTTCATATATGCAACCTCGCAGCAATGTTTGTTGGGCCGTACAGTCTATGTAGCGCCAAATTTATTTTTTTAAGATACTTACAAATATATAAATGACCGGGAATAATGCAAATCCGCCGGTGAGACAGCCCCCTTCCCGGGTAACCACTTCACCGCCGACCCGGTCTTAGCAACCGATGAACTACCACCGCCGATCAGCTACGACCGCCGACCCGGTCTTACCAAGGGTTTCGGATTACCGAGGCCCGGGTTCTGCGAATCGCGACATCCACCCACGCACTTCGTGATACCACTTTATCGAGTTGTTCGGCTTGAGAATCCAGTGGTTTTCATCCGGATAATAGATGAGCCGGGACTCGATCCCGCGCTCCTGAAGTGTCCGGAAGAGCTCGAAGGCTTGTCCGACCGGTACACGGTAGTCAAGCTGGCCGTGCACGATCAGGGCCGGTGTCTCAAATTGGCCGGCATAGTAGTGCGGCGAGATCTGCTCGTAGATGGTCTTGCCGTCAAAGTGGCTGCCGTCATCCTCCCAGTAATTGCCGAAGCGCTGTGTATGGACGGCAAAATCGGCAGCCATCTGCGAGTACATGTTGTACACAGGTGCATGGATAAGCAGGGTATTGAAAGGATGCTCTTTAGCCAGAAGGATACTGGAAAGGTATCCACCATAGCTTCCTCCGCCGGCCACCATGCGATCCGCATCGATCCACGGCTGTTGTGCGAACCACTCAGCGGCCTTTTTGGTGTCGGTGTACGGTTTGGTGATCCAGTCCGGGTTGATGGCGTCGGTAAAATCCTGACCGAACCCGGAGGAACCGTGGAAGTTGTGCCAGGCCGTGACATATCCCCAGGAAGCGAAGGTCTGGGCATTCCAGCGGAAATGGAACCCGTCGGTGATGCCACTGTGCGGTCCGCCGTGGATCAGCAGGAACAGAGGGTACTTTTTGGTTTCATCAAAGCCGGGCGGGTAATGGACCCACATTTGGATCTCCTGCCCGTCATATCCCTCGTAGGTGACCGACTCGTAGGTTCCCAGTTCCACTTCAGCCAGGATTTCGTCATTGCGGGTATCGAGGCGGGTGGCGTTTCCATCCTCCGGATCGATAAGTACCACCCGGGGCGGATAAAGGAAGCTCTGGTTGAGTCCGG
>SKYY01000133.1 GCA_007127665.1 Balneolales bacterium
CAGCACTGTGCTGGAATTGATCTTTGGTTAACATGGAAAAACAGCAACGGAACTGGTATGTCGTACGCTGTTTCTCAGGCCATGAGAAAAAAGTGAAAGAGTACCTGCAAAGGGAAATTGAACTACATGGATTTGAGGACAGGATAAAAGAAATACTGATTCCGAGTGAAACGGTTATCGAAATCAGGTCCGGCAAGAAGCGGACCCGGGAAAAAAACTTTTTTCCCGGCTACATCCTTGTGGAAGCGGTCTTTGACGATGCCGTCAACAATCTGATTTCCAACGCGCCTTCTGTCATCGGATTCTTGAAAAACGACAAGACAAGTGCTCGTCCGACCCCGCTCAAGCAGCAGGAAGTAGATCGGATTCTGGGCAGAACCGCAAAAAGCCAGGATGAAAGTTCGAGCCTTGTAGAAATACCGTTCAAGAAAGGGGATCTCGTCAAGGTGATCGACGGGCCTTTCAAGGATTTTGACGGAACGGTTGAAGAAGTTTATCCAGACAAATTGAAACTGCGGGTACTGGTCAGCATTTTCGGTCGCCGTACACCGGTGGAAGTGGATGTGAACCAGGTAGATCCCGATGCCTGACCGGAAAAGACACTCATACAGGCACCCTGATGAAAACAACGGGTGCAACAAGAAGGTTAATTGAAATATGGCTAAGAAAGTAAGCAAAGTAATTAAATTGCAGATCATGGGCGGACAGGCCAACCCTGCTCCCCCGGTCGGGCCGGCTCTGGGTCAGGCCGGTGTGAATATCATGGAGTTCTGCAAGGCGTTCAATGCCCGCACACAGCAGAATACCGGCACGCTGATCCCGGTCGTCATTACAGTGTATCAGGACAAGTCCTTCACTTTCGAGACGAAGACTCCGCCGGCAGCCGTACTGCTCAAGCAGGCACTGAAGCTGAAGTCCGGTTCGGGTGAACCGAACAAGATAAAAGTCGGTACGGTCGCCTGGAGCAAGTGCAAGGAGATTGCAGAAATCAAAATGAATGATCTCAACGCTTTTGATATAGATCATGCTGCCGAGATGATAGCTGGTACGGCCAGGAGCATGGGACTCAGAGTTGATCGAAAAAAATAACCATTTGCAGGTTTTTGACTTATGCCCAAAAGAGGAAAAAAATACATTGAAGCTCAGAAGCTGATTGAAGCAGGCAGGGAATACAGCCTGGAAGAAGCTGCCGAGCTGGCAAAAAAGACTTCAGTCACGAAGTTTGATGCCTCTATCGATATCGACATCCGTCTGGGTGTGGATCCCAGACATGCCGACCAGATGGTCCGCGGTACAGTATCCCTGCCGCACGGAACAGGAAAAACCGTCCGTGTACTGGCACTTGTAAACCCATCCAAGCAGGATGAGGCCCGGGAAGCCGGAGCCGATCATGTCGGACTTGATGATTACATCGAGAAAATCCAGGATGGTTGGACAGATATTGATGTCATTGTAGCCACCCCGGATGTCATGGGGAAAATCGGCCGGCTGGGGAAAGTACTTGGCCCAAGGGGGCTAATGCCCAATCCCAAAAGCGGTACAGTCACCATGGACGTTGCCGATGCCGTGCGTGACGTCAAGGCCGGAAAAATCGATTTTCGCGTGGACAAATACGGAATCCTGCATACATCGATCGGTAAAAGCAGTTTTAATCCCGACCAGATCAGGGATAATGCCGAGGCATTTCTGAAGACCGTGATCAAACTTCGCCCTGCATCAGCAAAGGGTGCCTATATCCGTAGTGTTTCCATCAGCTCGACAATGGGGCCAAGCATTCCCATTTCCCGCTCAGCTGTACAATCTTAAAACGACAGTAACATTCCATGGCTACTTTAGCGGAAAAACAAGAAATCGTTAAGAACCTCGTTGATGAGCTCAAGGATGCTGACGCCATCTACCTGACCAATTTTAAAGGTATGTCTGTGGCCGAGCTGAATGATCTTCGGGGCGAGTTTCGCAAAAACAACATTCCTTACAAGGTATACAACAACACCTTGTTTCGCAGGGCGTTGACCGAAGTCGGAAAATTTGAAGGTATCGTTGATCATACAGTCAACGAAACAGCATATTCGATTATCAAAGGTGATGCTGCAACACCGGCAAAAGTCCTGAAAAAATACCTGAAGGACAAAAAGAAGCCGGAGTTCAAGGCCGCCGCCATCGAAGAAGATGTCTATACACAGGAACAGCTCGATGTCCTGGCTGCAATGAAAACAAAAGAGGAAGTGATCGGTGATATTATCGGTCTGCTTCTCAGCCCTATAAGCAATGTGGTCGGCGGACTTCAGTCCCAGGGCTCCAACATTGCGGGTGCAGTAAAAACCATCGCCGAAAAAGAAGATTAACAGATTTTTTCAACTGACAAAACAACAAACGGGAGTACAAAGTAATGGCAGACGTTAAAGAAATAGCAGAACAACTGGTAAACCTGACCGTTAAAGAAGCTAACGAACTTGCAAAAGTTCTCGAAGATGAATACGGTATCAAGCCGGCAGCAACGGCTGTAGCCGCTGCACCAGCCGCTGAAGATGCCGGTGAAGTAGCCGAAGAGCAAACCGAATTTACCGTAGTACTGAAATCACCTGGCGGCAACAAAATTGCTGTCATCAAAGAAGTTCGCGCCCTCACAGGTCTTGGACTTAAAGAAGCAAAGGAACTTGTCGATAGTGCACCCAGCAATGTAAAAGAAGGTGTTGACAAGGCTGAAGCTGAATCCGTCAAAGAAAAACTTGCTGAAGCCGGAGCCGAAGTCGAACTTAAATAAGACTTTCATTCGTTTTGTTTTCGCCTGGCCAATATCGGGAAATCCGGTATTGGCTATTGGCGTCTATGATTCTGTACAATTAGCAACAGAATCTTCTTTTTTTGAATACCTAGTCACGGTTGTTCCTATAAATCGTGTGCGCACATCCATAAACTAAGGACGAGGTAGCCTTGAGTAAAAGCAACGCCATCCAAACGCATACCGGTCGCATATCCTTCGCTCGCACCCAGCACGTATTAGACTACCCCGATTTTCTCGATGTCCAGCTTGAATCATTCCGTCGTTTTACACAATGGGACATTGACCCCGAAGATCGGGAAGAAATAGGACTACAGAATATCTTTTTGGAACATTTCCCGATTCAAGATACGCGGGAGCAAAGTATTCTGGAGTTTATCTACTATGCTGTGGATACGCCCAAGTACTCCATAGAAGAGTGCCAGGAGAGGGGGCTGACCTATGCGCTTCCGTTAAAAGCAAAACTGCGCCTCTCATCATCCGATCCCGGTGATGACGCCAGTGAAACCATTGAACAGGAAGTCTTTTTAGGAGATCTTCCCTGGATGACCGAAAGCGGAACCTTTATCATCAACGGTTCGGAACGCGTCATTGTCAGCCAGCTGCACCGTTCTCCCGGTGTGTTTTTCGGCCAGTCGCTGC
>SKYY01000002.1 GCA_007127665.1 Balneolales bacterium
CGATGATCCAAGACTGGTACACCCCCGGCAGTTTGAAATCGGGAAAGAATGGACCACGTTTTCTGACCCCTGGTTAAGCAAAAGCTTGATCACCAAAAGAATAGAAGAAATCAACGGGAACGACGGGTTTGTTGAGTCTTATGTCATTGAAACCGGAAATTTCCTCGAGTCTTTAGAGTTCACGTACCATTCCTGGTTTGATTCGCGCGGTCTCGTCAAGAGGGTTGTAGAGGTGGAACAGACGTTCAGAAATGAGGTTGGAGAGAGCATTGGGGAGGGGGCATCCCGCAGTGTTGTCAGGCGTGTTGGTTTCAGTGAGTAGTTTTTGGATTCAGTGAGCAGCTTAACTTTGCAGTTGCCGGGAATCGACAATCCGAATGTCGCATTTTTTCAATACAGGCAGTTCGCAGTGTTTTACTTTTTTCCATGGACCTGAACACAAACCTAATCCACCAAGCCATGGAAAAAGTAAACCTGAATACACTCGAACTGATAGAATTCACCGTCAAGCACAAGCCGAACCAGCACTGTCGTGCCACTTTTCCCCTGTTTGGGGCAAACGGTACAAAAAACACTGCCACCGTCTACTTCGAACTGGAGCCCGGCGCCACGCTCGGTCGCCACACCGACAGTGCCGAGGAAATTCTGCTGATCCTTGAAGGAAGCCTGGAAGCCGAGATCGGCGGAGAAAAAGGCTACCTCAATCAGGGCGATCTGGCGCTGGTGCCTAAAATGGTGCCTCACAACCTGACGAACACCGGAAACGTGAAGGCAAAGGTGCTTGGCATGTTCGGGGGCGCAAATCACATCGTGGCCACGTTCGATGAGGTCTGGATGCCCGTCGACTCGAACACGGTGGATACCGCAAAAATGGCCGGCTAGCCGGGGTATCCATCCACAATCAGATTGAGGAGAAAAGTGTCCCGGCACTTTCTCCTCATTCTGTATGGTTTTAATAATCGTTTTACAAGTCTGGATTACCACAAAGTCAGGATTATCAAATGGTGTGGATTATTTGATTGATTTTATTAGCTTTGACAGAATCACGCATCAACGCATCCAACTAACCGATCATGTCAGTTGAAATTACCGAATACAAACCCTTGCCTCCCCTGGATTCCTTTGTGGAATTCTATTGGACGGGTGGTTTCAACACCGGCCGCATGCCCCGGCTGAGCCAGTTTGTGATGCCCAATGGATATGTTGAGCTTATCATCCATCTTACGGATTTTCATTGCGACCTGCAGTCCGGCAGCGGCTGGGGGCAGTCGCCAGACTACACCGTGATCGGGCTCCATACCCGTCCCTACGAGGTGCGGTTTCGCAGCCATGTACGCACATTCGGGATTCGTTTCAAGCCGGAGGGTGTGTTCAATCTGTTCGGGGTCCCGGCATCCCTTTTTTCGGAACGCTTTGAGGACATGGAATCCGTGCTGGGACATGCTTTCCGTGATTACTGTTCACGCCTGAGGGATGAGGACGATATCCAACAGAAACTGAATCTGACCCACCAATACCTGCTGAGTCAGCTGAATGACCATCATCCGGAAAAAACATATCTGAATTACGCTGCCGATCTGATTCGCAGTGTAGAATCTGCTTCAAAGGTGGAAGAACTGCCCGAAAAGGTTTTCATCAGCCGCAGGCAGCTCGAGCGGGAATTCAAGGAGAAGATAGGTCTGTCGCCCAAGCAGTATATGCGCATAGCCCGGCTTAACGCCATCAACCGCTATCTGCTAACCGGCTCAAAATTCAATCTGGGCAGTCTCAGTCTGGAGGCCGGTTTTTCGGATCAGGCGCACATGTGTCGGGAGTTCAAAATGTTTGCAGGGTTGCCACCCGCCAGGTTCATGGAGTCGGTTGAGCGGTTCATCGTGAACGTCTGACCAGGTTTTGCCAATCAATAGCGGCGATGTCCAGGTAATGTGAAATTACTTGAAATGAACAGACAGCCACCGGGTGCCACATAGAAGCATGATCAAATCCTCTCATGTGAATTCAATCTGACCATAGATCCAAAGGTCACGAAGTGCCCAGTGAAACGCGTAAGCGAAATCGATTTAAAAAGAGGAAAATCAGAAAAAAGCTACGCAAACGGGTTTAGAAACTGGAATCGCACGCTCTTGCCAACTATGCACGTTCCCGGCTTTCCCTGACAGCACTGTTTATCTCCTCCAGATCCAGTCCCGTGTCCACTCCCTCGACATCCAGAGGAGAGCCTTGCTGCCTGACAGGTTTGAGGATGAAGGTTTCACCGCCGCGCTTTTTAATTGCGACCTGTCCTTCTGAACTTGCTTCGTCAAGAAGTTTAGCCAGTTTTTGTCTTGCCTGTGAGTAAGTGTACACCTTCATTTTGTTACCTCCAATATTTGAACAGGAAGCTGTTTTGCTATCTGTCCCATCTTCTTGTCCAAACTTAGCAGTGGCGTACGATATTGCATAGCGCAATCCAGAACGTAGGCATCATAAGCATAAAGGTCATATTTGCCTGACAGTTCGATAGCTTCGTCCATCCGAATTGCTGTTCTGCGAATCGCAACTCTGGAAAATTGCTGAATCACACGTTTCGCATCTGTAATGGAAATCCTGTTCCATTTGATCATGGCAGACAACGCATTTCCAAATTCTGCATCCAGACTCCCTGGAGATTGCAAATCACAACCTTGTGTTAATTGAATGATACGCTGTTTATGCGCCTCATTCATTAGTACCGCCAATAAAGCCGATGTGTCAATTGTAATCAACATACCATATTGTAACAATTGTACAACTATAATTCAAGTTTTTTAAAATCTCTCTTCCAGGATATTGATGTTTGAGTCTGTGGATTATAAAATTGCTGGGATGTCAATTTAGTGCAGGTTTTCCGGACAACCGTTACCTTGCAGATTGCAATTTCTAAATCGTGACCGTATGCAGAAGCGACATGTTCGGGCAATTTTTTTGACAGTGGGACTCCTGTTTGTAGTGATCCTCATCGCCACGAAATGCTCTGTCTCTATTTTTCTTGCAACGGAGGATACGGGAACAGAATATGCTGCAAGTGAGGGTCGTGGCGCAGAAGATTCAGCAGGGGAGCGTCCGTCGATTGAAAATTCCACATCTGATAGTCCCGCAACCGGGCATGCTGACCCTGAAAGTCCGGTGCGGGATGAAACGAAAACGGACAGGCGCGGTGACGGGCAGGCTGCACCGGTCAAGGGCTGCACCGATCCGCTGGCAGAAAATTTCGACTCCGAAGCCGCCATCAACGACGGAAGCTGCACGTATCCACCCATGACCATATCCTCCGAAGAGTCCCATTACCTGCCCGAAGGCCACGAGGAAACCTCCGGCATCATCTTCTGGAACGACAGGTTCTGGCTGATCAACGACGCCGGCCCCCGGAACATGTACGGGTTGCGGTTTGACGACGTGGAG
>SKYY01000046.1 GCA_007127665.1 Balneolales bacterium
AGCCGGCTGGCGACAGCCGGCAGGTGCCAAATATATCAGCCATAACATCTATTTACAATGGAACAACACATAAAAGAAGAACTATTGCAATTTGCTATTTATCTGGCCCGCACGGCCGGAAAGAAAACGCTCGCGCATTTCAGGCAAAACATTGATGTTGAACGCAAGGGTGATGATTCACCGGTGACCATAGCCGACCGGGAAGCGGAGAAATGGATGCGTGAACGGATCGCTGAAAAGTACCCGGACCATGGCATTGTGGGGGAGGAGTTCGGAACAGAAAGAGAAACATCGTCTATCCGCTGGATTCTGGATCCCGTAGACGGGACACTCTCGTTCATTCACGGAATCCCGCTTTATACAACACTTATCGGCATTACCATTGATAATGAACCTGAGATCGGGGTTATCTTTGCCCCGGCAACGGACGAGTTGTGCGAGGCTGCCATAGGTCTTGGCGCCCGCTTTAATGGCAAGGACTGCCGTGTATCCGACACTGCCCTCATGCGAAAGGCCACGCTCCTCAGCACAGACATGACGACGATAATAAGTGAGGGACTGGAAGATCCATTCCGGGTATTGCTTGACGAATGCCGGATGCATCGCACCTGGGGGGATGCGTACGGTCACATGATGGTCGCTACCGGCAGAGCGGATATCATGTTTGATCCGCTGCTGAACATATGGGACGCGGCTCCGCTGCTGCCTATTCTGCAGGAGTCCGGAGGTGTTTTTCTTGATTTTGCCGGCCATGCGGTTATTGACAGCGGACATGGTTTCTCCGCCAATGAGAAGCTTGCCTCTGTCGTATTATCGGCCGTGGATTCCACTCGTTGATCATTTACAATCCCTTCTAAAAAACATGAACATAATGCCCGTCGCGTTGAAATCCATTTTGCTGACAGTCCTGCTTATCTGCTTCAATACAGCGATAATCCAGGCTAATATCGTTCCGGACCAGGAAAGGGGACGTCTGTCGGACTATCCGCTCCGACCTGATGTCGAAGTCGATTATGCCGGTTTGGAGTTGGAGCTGGAAGTTGGTTTTGAGGGAAAAAGAATCCATGGCACTGCAACCTACCGGTTTCGTCCCAAACATGCTTACGTGGATAAACTTGTCTGGGCGGCACCCGGAATGGTTATCAGCGAGCTTACGTTGAACGGCGGACGGGTGTCCCACCGGTTGGATGGTGACTCGCTGGTTATTTCTTTCCCGGAAAAGCCGGATCTGACCAGGGAACATACACTCTCGGTAAGCTACAGCACTACCCCGGAATTTGGAGTTCATTTGCGGCATAACGGGACTATTTTCTCATCGGCACTGCCGGGCAGCACCGCACATTGGGTCCCGGGTCCCATCCATCCGTGGGCAGCCATGCCTGTCGTGATCAGGCTTCAAGTGCCGGAGAGACTCACAGGAGTGGCAACCGGTGCCCCGGAGCTGGAAACCAGCACGGACAAAGGGCGTCTATTTGTATTTCGAAGCGCCATGGAAATGCCTCTAACCGGTCTCTTTTTTGCTGTCGGACAATTTGAAGTGCAGGATTCCTTTTCGGGTACAAAGAATTTGAGAATCTACCGTGAAAAAGAAGCTTCCAGTACAGACCGTATTCAGGAACTGTTGTCATTTGCGACTCGTCGGGTGCGTGACTACGAGCGGCTGATGCAAAGCGAAATTCCCTTACAGGCCTTCCATACTGTGCTTCTGTCGGATACTATGTGGGAGACTTCTCCCTATTATGCCGGTGCCGTTGTAACACATGATCATGACGGCCAGGCGGAAACGGTTATTGCACGAGCCCTGGCTGCACAATGGTTCGGTATTTCACTCAGGCCGGAACGCTGGAAGGATTCCGGTCACATAACCATGCTGCAGGCAATAGCAGCCGAGAAACTGTCGGAGCCCGACTGGAAGGTGACAGCGAATCCGGTAGAAGAGGTTTTTGTTGTTCCTGAGACGGTTTATCAGAACAAGAGCATGGATCAATGGCAATGGATGCGACACTTTCTGCAAAAAAGATCCATGCTGGTTTATATTTTTGCGGTTGAGGAACTTATGAGAACCCTTGCTGTCCGCAATGGAGTACTGACATCCTTTGAATTTTCGTCACTTGTGTATGGCAAAACGGGGCGATGGATGGAGACTCCGCAAATAACGGAACCTCGTCCGGATGTCTCACTGCGTTACAGGGTATCCGTACAGGAGATCCGCGGGTCAGACCGGGTATCACTTGGTTTTGAGGCTCTTGATGATCTGCCTGATGAGGAAATTAGCGCTCGCGTTTTTTTTCTCCGTGACGGACGCATTCATGACAGATCTGTGAGCTTCCATGGTGCCGGTGACCAAATAGAGTTTTCACCAGAAGGGTTTATTAACAATCTTTGGGTTGAAGCGGAGCACGAGAACGCTGTTCGCTTTGAGATGGAAAAGCCTTTCTCTTTCTGGCTCTACCAGTTGCGGCGGGATGAAGATGCGGGCAGAAGGGAGGAAGCGGCACTGGCGCTGAGGGGTTTCGCGACCGATCCGGACCTGCAGCTTGCTGTCCAGGACCTGCTGAATCGTGAGCAGGATCCGAAAGTTCTGGCTGCCATGCATCGGCTCATGGCTGAGCTGACAGCAGGGGCGAGCGGTACCGAGCGCCGTTTTCTGGAGGGGATTGATTCCCCGCATCAGCAGGTACGTTTGGAATCCATGAAAGCCCTGGGGGCATACAGGGGGAATACACAGGTTGAAGACCAGGTATTTTCCGTTATTCAGACCTCTGATGACATCAGATTGGTCAACGAGGCCATTCGGACCTACAGGCAATTGATCCCGGAGGAGGATTTCCGCGATTTTGCCATTCGTTTTCTGAGAGAAGACCGTGAGGAACAGCAGTTCACAAAAACGCTGATTGAAGAACTCTTCACCATTACCGCTGACGAAACTGCTGTTAATGCTGTGCGTGAGTACCTTGATTCCGACTACCCTTTTGACATTCGCTGGCTGGCCTTTCTGCAGCTAAGAAAACACGCGCCTCAAACGGACTGGCAGGTGGCATTTGCAAGAGAATTTTCAGATGACCGCGATCCCAGGATACGTTTTGCCACTCTTTTTTCCATATCGTATATGAATTTGGAAGATCGGGGACCTTTTTTGCACTCTCTTGTGTTGGTTGAGTACGATATTCGTATATTGGAGCAGGCGAGTATGTTAAGTACGCCTGATTAACACCATCTCATTAGCAGTTATTATGAATTATATCATTAAACTTCCGCCCAAATCAAAGCGCGATGACATCATCGATGCCTGGGTTAATGATGTTCTTCACGATCATGATTACAGCAGGTTCAGAAATACTCTAAACGATCTGGTTGAGAGTGGTTTCAACAGGGATGGTGTTATGTTCATGTTTTTGCATCGCACTACACATGA
>SKYY01000098.1 GCA_007127665.1 Balneolales bacterium
CACATGGCACTGAGCACATCCGATGATGTGGCCGCCATCCGAAACCGGCTCCCCGATGCCGAGATCATGACGCGCATCAACCCGGTCCACTCGGAAACACACATGGAGATCGATGCTTCCATTGAGGCGGGTACCGATGTCATCATGCTCCCGATGTTCACCACCGCCGACGAGGTGGAAAAAACGATCCGGCTGATCGACGGCCGGGTGCGTCTCTGCCTGCTTCTGGAGACCCCGCAGGCGCTCACGCGCATCGACGAGATCCTGGAGCACAGTGCGGGCATCGACGAAATCCACCTGGGCCTGAACGACCTGCACCTGGGTATGAAACTCGATTTCATGTTTGAATTGCTCAGTGGCGGCCTCGTGGAATACGCCGCCCGCAAGATCCAGCAACACAATATAAAGTTTGGTTTCGGCGGAGTGGCCCGCGTGGGCCGCAAAGATGCCGTGCCGGCCAAACTCATCCTGGGCGAGCACGTCCGGCTTGACTCCGAAATGGTGATCCTGTCGCGCGCATTCCGCCTGGGGATCAATGACGTGACCGAACTCAAATCCAAGATTAACCTCTCCAACGAGATCAAGCGCCTGGATGAGTGCATTGAAGCATTCCGTCAATCCGGCCCGGAGAAACTCGAAGACAATCGCGGCAAGCTGGTCAGTGCCGTTCGCAATTTCCTTACATCAAAACGGGAGGCACTTACGGTATGATCTGTCGAAACGCCCTTTTCCTGCAGAAACCGGAAGTACTGGACCGGCAGCGGAAGCACCTTGAGGAGCTTTGCAGCCGCTATCTGCCCGGTACGTCCTGCTCGTTTGCAGGCAAACCGGAGGAGATTACCTCCGGGCAGGCGTTTGACCTGGTCGTAACACCGCCGCTCGACTGGCTGCCGGAGGCCTTTGATCGCATACCGAAGCCACAACGCATCCACCTTACCAGCTCGGGGCGCGACCGGCTGGATGAACTGGGGCTGGATGTGGATGGCGTGGCCGTTACGACGTCTTCCGGCGTCAATGCCGTCGCCATATCCGAGTATATCATCGGAGGTATCCTGACCCACGCCAAACAGTTTCACCGTTTCCGCGACCAGCAGCACTCGCAGACCTGGCAGCGCACCTGGCTTACCGAACTCACCGGCAAGCGCCTGGGAATCGTCGGTTTGGGTAATATCGGCACCCGCCTGGTAACGCGTGCCATTCCGTTCGGTTTCACCATCCGGGGATGCGACAGACACAACCACAACCTCGAAGGGGTGGAGCAGTGTTATGATGTCGACGGTGTGGGAGAGCTCGCCGCCTGGTGTGATATCCTGGTCCTTTGCGTCCCGCTGACCCCTGAAACGCGCGGCCTGATTGATGCAAGCGTGCTTCGCAGGATGCGTACGGGGTCCCTTCTCATCAACGTATCCCGGGGCCCGGTTGTCGATGAACCCGCTTTGATTGATGCACTGCGCAGCGGCACCCCCGCCGGCGCCGTCCTCGACGTATTTGAAGAAGAGCCATTACCTGAAAACCACCCCCTGTGGAACATGCCGCAGGTGGTCATCACACCGCATGTGGCTGGAACCACCCAGCACTACATGGAGAATATGTTCGCCACCATTGTATCGCAGACAGATACAGTGAAAGAGTCACAGACAGAGACAGTAAAAGAGACAAAGACACAGACAGAGTCACAGACAGAGACAGTAAAAGAGACAAAGACACAGACAGAGTCACAGACAAAAACACAGACAGAGAAAGAGAACGAATATCCATTAGCGAACCTGAAATCATCTCAGACGAATCAAGGCATGCCTGATACCGAAAGGAAGCCGCGAGTTCATGAAGAACTCAAAAACCATTAGGAGCGAATAATGAAAAATATATACAAATATCTTGCAGACCTGGCCATATGGACGCTTGCGCTTCCTCTGGCCTACTTCCTGCGTATCGAAACGCAGGTAACGCAGCACTATCAGGATATTGCCTTAATGACGGTTCTGGCGTTGCCCCTCAAAGCGATTGTGCTTTATCAGTTCAAATTCCACCGGCAGAGCTGGAAAACGATCGGCGTCTGGGACCTGTTCCGCATTATCCAGGGTGTTGCCCTGGTAACCCTGATTGTGACAGCAGGGGTTTGGATTATTCAGCACGGAATCTATCTGCCCCGCAGTGTACCGGTTATTGAGGCGGGGATCACGATCATGCTCCTCAGCAGCATCCGCCTTTTTACCAGGATCCGCTCCGAAACCGCCCGGAGATCGGACGTGCGCCGCTCCTCCAGAAAAGTTTCGCGCGTGCTGGTTGCCGGCGCCGGCCAGGCCGGTTTCATGCTGGCCCGGGAAGTACGGCGGCATCCGGAATCCTACATGGAGATTGTCGGCTTCCTGGATGACAATCCGACCAAGGAGAAAGAGTGGTATCTGGGATTTACCATACTCGGCTCACTTGATGACATCAAGGAGGTGGCCCAGCGTCACAAAGTAGACAGAGTGATTATTGCCATGCCAAACGCCGGGGGGGAGGTGATCCGCAAAGTGGTCACCAAGGCCCAGGAACTTGGCATTGATTCGCAGATCATGCCCGGCTATTACGAACTGCTCAGAGGCAACTTCAATATTGCAAAACTTCGCAAGGTGGATGTGACCGACCTTCTGGGTCGCGACCAGGTGGAGCTTGATGTGGCGCCCATCTCCAGGTATCTCTTCGGTAAAACGGTGCTGGTGACGGGGGCAGGCGGATCCATAGGAAGTGAAATCACCCGCCAGATCATCAAATTCAACCCTGATCACGTACTGCTGCTGGGACGTGGTGAAAACAGCATTTTCCGTGTGGAACGCGAGTTCCTTGCCAGCTATCCGCACATAACATTCACACCGCTGATTATTGACGTACGTGACAAGCAATCACTGGCTCACATTTTCAAGAAATACCGTCCCGAGGTGGTGTTCCATGCCGCGGCCCACAAGCATGTTCCGCTCATGGAAAGCAATCCCGAACAGGCCGTGTTCAACAATATCGGCGGTACCCGCAACCTGACCGAGCTGGCTTTGAAGTACAATGTGGAGCGGTTTGTGAATATTTCATCCGACAAGGCGGTCAATCCGACCTCGGTGATGGGGTGTTCCAAGCGGGTTGCCGAGTATATTGTACACCGGGCGTCACTGCGGGCCGGGGAAGGGCAGTCTTTTGTATCCGTTCGGTTCGGCAACGTACTAGGAAGCCGCGGCAGCGTGGTGCCGCTGTTCAAGCAGCAGATTGAAGCGGGCGGACCTGTGACCGTAACCCATCCCGAAATGACCCGCTATTTTATGACCATCCCGGAAGCTTCGCAGCTGGTGCTGCAGGCCGGTGGCCTCAACAAAAACGGCTCCATCTACATACTTGATATGGGAAGTCCGGTCAAAATTGTGGACCTGGCCCGTGATCTGA
>SKYY01000124.1 GCA_007127665.1 Balneolales bacterium
CTTGCCTTCGTTCCAGCGCTGCGACGACCCGCCGATGGTCACAAAACGGTACAGGGCGTAGAGCATGATGGCCGTCAGGGCAACCGCTCCGGTCGCGAAGAGACGGGTCTTTTCGTGGAACTCCTGCGCCGGCCCCGCGCTGTCGCCGAAGGCGATGACGGCCGCCGCGACAAGCCCGTATAGCCAGATGGCGCGCAGTTTCACCAGGTGATGCACGAACAAGCGCCGGGGCGACGGGTTGATCTGCAGGATCAGGGTCTTGTCGCCGTCGGGAAAGAGCAGATGCGGCGTGATGAACGCCATGCCCGCCGCAAAGGCCATGCCCAGGTACCGGAACAGCACGGTGCGTTCATCCAGCGCCAGATCGTGCGACAGCCACAGCAGCGCCGACAGGAGTACAACTCCGGGTGCTATCGCGGTCACACGGCGCGCCAGCGGGACATGCCTCCCGGGGATCGTGCGGTATGTGAGCGGTGTGAGCAAGCGACGTCGTTTCAGGGTGTGTCAGTTTCGATGGACCGGAAACCCAGCACTGCAAGAACGGGATGCCGTCGCAGTACACCCGCATCCAGCCCGATTTCGGCAAACTCATGCCGGAGCGGTGTTTCCTGGCGCAACCGAAGGAAAGCCGGACCCTTTTCCGCATCCGGCCGGCCGATCAGCGTGCGCAAGTCGGCATCGTAGGAAAAAACCGGATGAAGATGCCCGAGAATACGGAGGAGCGACAGGTCTCCGTCCGGGATCTTTTGTGGATGCGGCTGCAGCACCGGCGGCTCCGGATCTTCAAGCCCTAAAAAACGGTGCAGGGCCGTGCACATCATCTCCGAGGCGTTTCGTTTTGCCTCAATGGAATAGCCCGCGATATGCGGCGTGGACAGATAAGCCTGCTGCGCCGTGACATCGGAAAAAGCCGGCTCGCCCTCCCAGACATCGCACACAAAGGCCCGCACCTTTCCGATTTCGTGAGCAGCGAGCAGCGCCTGTTCATCCATCACGCCGCCCCGGGACGCGTTGATCACCAGTTTTTTGGGACCGGCGGCCAGCTTCGTTTCATCAAGCCAGTGCCATGTGGCATGGGGGCCGCTGCGCTCCAGCGGCACATGCAGGGTGAGGATATCGCATTTCAGCACTTCATTCAGGGATGCGGATTTAAATGGGGCATGACTGCCAGCAACCCGTTCACGCTCCTCCCTGGGCGGATCATGCAATTTGCAGGTGACGCCAAGTCTTCCAAGCAACTCTGCAACAGCCGAGCCTGTAAACCCGGCGCCAATTACACCGGCCGTAAGCTCCGATGGTGCCATGTCAAGGGAATCGCATGCCGCCAGCACTGTCACAGCCACATATTCTGCAACGCTTCGCGCATTGGATCCCTTGGCATCCACCACGGCAATACCAAGCCGGTCCAGCCAGGACACATCCAGATGGTCCCTGCCCGCGGAAGCTGTGGCCACAAAGCGCACCCTGCTGTCATCCGGCAGGGTTGCGGCGTTGACGGGGTTGGTGGTTCTCACAAGCAGCGCGTCGGCCCGGCGCACCTGATCCCCGGTCCACCCGGCGATGGGATCATAAGGGACGAGCCGAAGAGAAGGGTGGAGGAACTGTTGAAGTTGATAGTGATGGCGGTCAGCCAGTACAGTGATCACGGGCAGGGCCTTCAGAATCGGTGATGTTGGTTCCGGCGCGATTTCGGCGGGTCGAGAATTTCCTTTATCAGGATACCGTCGCGCAGCTTCTCGGGGTTCATCAGTACCCCTTTGATATACTTTTTGCCCCGCGTATCGGTGACAACGACCTCAGGGGTTTCATCCAGATCCTGATAAATGGGATTGTCCCCTTCGATCAGTTCCCGGCTTACCTGGTCGGCCTGCCTGCCGATCTCTGCACCTGATCTCTCACTGTGTGAAAAGGGGTCAGTGGGCCTGGTTCCAGATCTCTGCATGGATCGGGAATCCTGTCTGGATCGGGATTCCTGTCTGGATGCCTGTCCTGTCCCGGAAATGGGACCATGTGAGGGATGGCGGTATGTGGATTCTGTCTCCGGCCTTCTTTCGGATCGCGTTCCCTGGGTGGACGTCTGGCGTCCGGAGGCCGCAGTTCTTTCAGCGCGCCGTTCGCTCTCCGTCTGTCGCGACTTCTGACGTTCCTGTTCTTCACCGGAGAGCACTTTTTCAAGGCCTTCGAAAAAATCTTCCCAGCTTTGCTCACCCCGCTCTTCCTGGTAGCGGGTATCTGTCCTCGCCGTTCTGGAAGGGGTCTGTGTTCTTTCATTGCGGTCACGGTCAACCTGCGACCATGAATCCTGGTCCGGCTCCGCACTCTCAGGCTGTCCGGTTCCCCCTTTCATCCCTTCAAATATCCGCCTCAGGAACGGGAAGAGGAGAAAAATTAAAATCAGGATGGTAAAGAGATCAATTTCCATCTGTCGTTTGCCATTGATTATATTCTATCCGATAATGCAGCAAGATATCATTTTTTTTCACAACAATTCACATGGAAACCCAGTCTGTCACGCATTGGTTCTCTGAAAGGCATCCTGCTGCTCCAAAAAGAACCAGGCAGTTTTATGACAGTAACATTTTGAGGAACTGTCCCTGACGGTAAACCGACATATATGGGCGTGATCAAATCCTGCCATGTGAGTTCATTCAGACATTATAACACCTAATCAATATAAACAGATGCAATCGCACAACATTGTCGCTCTGATCCGCAAAAAACGTGACCGGGAAACACTTACACCTGATGAAATACGCCATTTGATCCAGCAGTACCGCAAGGATGAGATGCCCGACTACCAGATGAGCGCCTTCCTTATGGCGGCTTTTCTGAACGGGCTCAACGATGAGGAAGCAGCGGCGCTTGCACGGGAAATGCTGCATTCCGGTACGGTCCTGGATCTGTCCGACATACCCGGCACCAAAGTCGACAAGCACTCCACCGGCGGCGTGGGCGACAAGACCTCGCTGATCCTGGCGCCCATTGTGGCGGCCTGCGGTGTGCCCGTCCCCATGATCTCCGGCCGCGGACTCGGTCACTCCGGCGGTACCCTCGACAAGCTCGAATCCATCCCCGGCTTCAATGTTAATCTCGACCTCAAACGCTACGTCGAAGTGCTCAAAAAGCACAAACTGGTACTGATCGGACAGACCGAGGAGATTGCACCCGCCGACAAGCGTATGTACGCCCTGCGCGATGTGACGGCCACGGTCGAATCCATCCCCCTCATTGCCGGAAGCATCATGAGCAAGAAACTGGCCGAGGGTATCGATGCCCTGGTGCTGGACGTCAAATTCGGCAACGGGGCGTTCATGAAAACCCGGGAGGATGCGCTCAAACTGGCGCAACGGCTGGTTTCGATCGGCGAGGAGTTCGGCAAGCGCACCATCGGTTACCTGACGAGCATGGAGC
>SKYY01000028.1 GCA_007127665.1 Balneolales bacterium
GAAGTGGTGGACGATTCCCCGGCAAGTGAGGCGGGAATCCAGTCAGAAGACGTTATCCTGCAATTCAATGGCAGGAATATCCAGTCCCCTTCCGATTTCCGCAGGCGGGTGGCAGAAAAAATGCCAGGTACGGAAATTACCCTGACGATCAATCGTGATGGCGAAGAACAGGACGTTACGGTAGTTTTGGGCGAGTTTCCGTCCGATGAGATTGCTGCAGCCGATCAGGAAACCATCCGTGACGTTGTCGGGTTTTCGGTGACCGAGCTTACGGCCGAAATTGCACAGCGGCTCAGAATCCGGTCAAATATTCAGGGCGTTGTCGTTGAGGAGATTGACGGCAATAGTCCCGCTGCCCGTAACGGCCTGCGCCAGGGGGATGTGATCGTCTCTCTGAACCGGAGGCCGGTTACCTCTGTGAATGAGTTTCACCAGGGTATATCCGCTATCGATCCCGGTGATGTGGTGCTGCTTCAGATTGTTCGCGGTAATAACAGGTTTTTCATCGCTTTTGAACCGCAAAGCTCCTGATCAGGATCGATTGCAGCCATTCCCGGTCCTTTAGAATTTCAAAAGCTCCTGTCAGCAACACCGGCAGGGGCTTTTGTTTTGTTGAGACTTTTGGGAGACCCGGGATCAGTGCGCTGATTGGCAGGATTTTTGCTGGATTGTAAATGAAATGAACATGACCGGACTGGTGCCAGAAGACACAGGCGCATGAATAAAACCGGTCTTGGAATTGCATGTGAACGAATGATTCAAAAATTTTTAGCACATAAAACAATACAAAAAATGGACTATTGAACCGGCATGATTATCTGTCGGTTTAACAATAAAACAGTGTCAGTTTGGCATATTAGTTCGTAACATAGATCATGAACTACAAAGATTATTACAGTACGCTGGGTGTAAAAAAGGGTGCTTCAAAAGACGAAATAAAGAAGGCATACCGGAAACTGGCCCGTAAATACCATCCGGACGTGAATCCGGATGACGACACCGCTGCGAAAAAATTCAAGGAGATCAGCGAGGCATACGAAGTGCTTGGCAACGAAGAAAACCGGAAATTGTATGATCAGCTGGGAGCGGACTGGAAGCGTTACAAGCAGACAGGCGGACAGAATGCGGACTTCAACTGGCAGAACTGGGCCCGCGGCCAGGGTGACGGCAGGCGACAGCGTGCCTATTCACGCACCACGGATGACTTCTTTGGCGGCGGTGATTTCTCAGACTTTTTCGAGCAGATATTCGGTGGCGGTTTCCAAACGGGGCGCCAGGGTCAGCGTCGCGCCCAGCCCGGGGCAGACTTCTACGACCAGCCATTCGGCAGACAGGGCGGCCCGGCGACACAAAAAGGCAAGGATATCCAGGCCGAACTGGAAATAACACTTGAAGAAGCGTATAAGGGCACGGAAAAGTCGGTCCGGGTGAACAGAAACCAGATGAAGATCAAGATCCCCAAAGGCATCTATCACGGCAGACGGCTTAAACTGAAAGGCAGGGGACATCCCGGAAGTCGTGGCGGAGAGCCGGGAGATCTGTATATCCGCATCAGCATCAAGCCTCATGATGTATTTACCCGGGAGGATGATAATCTGCATGCCACAGTGGATGTCGGGCTGTACCAGATGGTCCTCGGTGGTGTGGTCCGGGTCCCGACCATGAACGGCAGTGTGAAAATCAAGGTGCCGCCCGAATCGCAGCCGGGGAAAGTCATGCGGCTGGCCGGATATGGCATGCCGGTGTTCCAGTCGGAAAACCGGAAAGGAGATCTGTTCGTCACACTTCAGGTATCACTGCCCGAGAAGCTTGGCGACAAGGAGAAAAAAATGTTCCGCGAACTGGCCGCATTACGCGGGGAAAAAGTACAGGATTCCTGATGCGGGTTGCAACCGGCTTGCAGCGAACGCAGGAAGGGCAAAGATACGGTAAGAAGTCACTTTTTTGAGACCGAAATCATTGTGTTCCTGCCAAAGCGTCCGTAAAAATATGACATAACGTCAGTACAGAACAGGAACTCCTGTATGGTATGATATGTGCAGTATCGGCGGTAGAATAAGCAAAGAGTATTGAAAAGGATAGAAAAAAATAAACAGATGAATCTCAACAAATTTACATTAAAAGCGCAGGAAGCAGTTCAGACGGCACTGGAGATCGCTTCGGAGAAAGGCCATCAGGCCCTGGAGCCGGTGCACCTGATGAAAGCGCTGATTTCGGACGCATCCAACATCACCGTAACGATCCTCAAGAAAATCGGGATCTCCCTGGCCGATCTTGAAACCCGGCTTGATGAGATCCTCAAAAAAACACCCGTGGTTAAGGGCGCGACGGTATCCGGACAGTACATGTCCAATGACACCAAAGCGCTTTTCGACAAGGCGTCCAAATCGGCTTCCGATTTTGGCGATGAGTACATCAGCTCCGAGCATCTGCTGATCGCCCTGCTGGATGCCGGCGGGGAGGTCGCGCGCCTGCTGAAGGACATGGGCGTGAAGCGTGACGACGTGATGCGCATCCTGCAGGATGTGCGCGGTAGCCAGAAAGTGGACGATCCCAACGCGGAAGGGCGGTACCAGGCCCTCAAGAAATATGCACGCGACCTGAACGAACTGGCGGAGAAGAACAAGCTGGATCCGGTGATCGGACGCGATCAGGAGATCCGCCGCGTGATGCAGATCCTGACGCGCCGCACCAAGAACAATCCCGTCCTGGTTGGTGAGCCGGGTGTGGGCAAGACCGCTATCGCTGAAGGACTTGCGCTCCGCATTGTGCAGGGCGATGTTCCCGAGGGGCTGAAGTCCAAACGGGTCATTGCCCTGGATATGGGCGCGCTTGTGGCCGGGGCCAAGTTCCGGGGTGAATTTGAGGAGCGTCTCAAGGCCGTGGTCAAGGAGGTAATCGACGCCCAAGGGGAGATCATCCTGTTCATTGACGAGATCCACACCCTTGTCGGCGCCGGGGCTACGGAAGGGGCCATGGACGCCGCAAATATCCTGAAACCCAGCCTGGCACGCGGCGAACTGCGGGCGATCGGCGCCACCACGCTCACCGAATACCGCAAGTTTGTGGAAAAGGACAAGGCGCTGGAACGCCGGCTCCAGACGGTCTACGTGGGGGAACCCTCCGTTGAGGACACCATCTCCATCATGCGCGGGCTCAAGGAGAAGTATGAGCTGCACCACGGCGTGCGGATTACAGACGGGGCCCTCATCGCGGCATCGGAACTGTCGCATCGCTATATCTCGACCCGGTTCCTGCCGGACAAGGCCATTGACCTGATGGATGAGGCCGCATCCCGGCTCCGGATCGAAATCGACTCCATGCCCGAAGAGCTGGACAATATCGATCGCCAGATCCGTCAGCTTGAGATTGAACGGGAAGCCATCAAACGAGAAAA
>SKYY01000125.1 GCA_007127665.1 Balneolales bacterium
AATGGCTGGTAACTGGCCGGCATGGTTTTCTACCGTTACCGCCATCACTACTGCTTTTCTGGTAATTCCTATCGTTTCCAAAATTGCAGACCTCGCTGGAAAAAGAAACGCATTCATAATCTCTACAGCGCTTTCCATTGTTGGGTACATTCTCAAATGGTGGGGCTTTACCCCGGATAACCCATGGCTTATGTTTATGCCAATTCCATTTATGGCTTTTGGTCTTGGAGGATTGTTCACGCTCATGCTGAGTATGACGGCGGACGTCTGTGACCTTGATGAACTCAGAAACGGCATGCCGCGAAAAGAAGGAACCTTCGGAGCCATTTACTGGTGGATGGTTAAAGTTGGGCAAGCCCTGGCTCTTGTACTGGGTGGACTGGTCCTTAAACTTGTCGGCTTCGATCAAAATGCCGCCACCCAGACTGTTTCAACGCTTACAAATCTTCGTCTCGCTGATATATTTATTCCGGCAATTACCGCAGGTTTGGCTATTTGGGTAATGTGGGGGTACGATCTGACCGAAGAGAAAGCGAAAGCAATCAAGCAAGAACTTGTCGACCGCAGAGGTGTAATTTAGTAGTAGTCAATAACAAAAAAAATTCAAGTAAATGTCATACAGAAAAGAAAGGTTTCAACAATTCAGGGGAACCGACGTTCCCGATCAAATCCGCCTTTTAAACGAGTTATCCGAGGCAGAACTCCGAAAGCTGCTGAAGGAAATACTTGAAGAAGGAGTGCATGGTTTTTGTTACAGCCTGTATGAAGAGGGTCAAAAACCTGGAGATAAAATTTCGGCCGAGCAGATTCGCAGAAGGATGACAATCCTGCAGCCTCATACAAGCTGGATCCGCTCATTTTCCTGTATAGAAGGCAACGAAAATATACCAAAAATTGCCAGGGAAATGGGTATGAAGACACTGGTTGGCGCCTGGCTGGGCAAGGAACCTGAAAAAAACCGCGAAGAGATCGATGCCTTGATCCAGTTGGCCCGCGAGGGATATGTGGATGTAGCGGCTGTTGGCAATGAAGTACTGTATCGGCAGGATCTGTCCGAAGATGAGTTACTTGGATTCATAGCTGAGGTCAAAAATGCGCTGCCTGATATTCCGGTGGGATACGTCGACGCCTACTATGAGTTTTTTAAAAGGCCAAGGTTAGCGGAAGTGTCGGATGTGATCCTGTGCAATTGCTATCCCTTTTGGGAAGGTACCGCTATGGAACATTCACTCGATCATATGAGACACATGTTTCAGCTTGCTTCTGATGCCGGCAATGGCAAACGGGTGATCATTACGGAGACGGGCTGGCCAAGTGCCGGGCAGTCACTTGGTGGTGCTCAGCCATCTGAGATCAACGCGATCAAGTACTTTATCCATACCCATTTGTGGGGTAAAGCGAACGACATAGAAACGTTCTATTTCTCTTCATTTGATGAAGACTGGAAAGTCGGCAATGAGGGGGATGTAGGCGCTTTTTGGGGTATTTGGGATAGCAAGGGGAGGCCAAAATTTTTCTGATGGACACGTTTAAAAGACTAGGAATCCCGCCGGCGGCAGGTATCTGCTATTCCGGATTTCGCGACGGGCAATATCCCGGGGGCAGCTATCCTACATACGATCAGGTTTTGGAAGATCTGCTGATATTGCAGCCCCGCTGGAAGTATCTTCGCATGTATGACGTCGATGAACATGCAACAACAACTCTTGAAGTAATCCGAAAAGAAAAGCTTGATTTCAAATTGTTGCTTGGTGCCTATATCGAAGGTGAAATGAACAACTTCAACTGCCCCTGGGGCGGGGGAGTTTTCACGGAAGAGAAAATTGAGTCGAACAAGGAGTTGAACAAGAGCAAAATCAGGCGGTTGATTGAACTGGCCCATCAATATCCGGACATCGTCTTCTCTCTTTCAGTTGGAAATGAAGCTTGTGTTGAATGGACTGATCACTACGTTCACGAAGACAAGGTTTTGGAGTATGTTCATGAGGTCAGGAACGCGGTTGAACTGCCGGTGACGTTCTGTGAGAATTATGTTCCCTGGCTGCATAAACTGGCAAAACTTGCAGATGGTGTTGATTTTATTTCTGTCCATACGTATCCGGTTTGGGAGTACAAGCACATCGATGAATCACTTGATTACACAAGGCAGAACTATTATGCCGTTGCCAAAAAATATCCACATAAACCGGTAGTTATAACAGAAGCAGGGTGGGCCACCAAATCAAATGGCCGCGGAATAGACCCTGAACACGTCAATGAAACTTACCAGAAGATGTATTTCGAAAAGTTGATGACGTGGGCAGAAAAAGAAGGGATTCTGACTTTCTTTTTCGAAGCGTTTGATGAATCATGGAAAGGTTCGCCGGAACCGTTTGAACCAGAAAAGCACTGGGGCCTGTACAAGATTGACCGTACACCCAAACTGGCAATGCGGCCTTATAAAGATAAGAATCAAGGCAGCTGACACGATCGCCATGCTGTGGATCGAAAACCTGGGTTTTCGAAGGAAAAAGGTAGTACGTTGTAACTGAAATTAACTTGCAAACATTTTAGGAAAGGATGCTATGAGTTTCGAACTGTTATTACTCCTCATTGGGATCGTTCTCGTATTACTCTCGATTTTGGGCGGTATCAAGCTCAATCTGAAGTCTGCCGGCATTTTTTGGATCGTGACGATGGGAGTGATCGGAATCAGCCTGGTAAGTTACGGGGGATTTACCTGGGGCTTGCTTAATCAAATGGGACATATGGAACATGTTTCCAAAGGAACCGTGCTTGAAGTAGAGCACCCTGTTCAGCGGGTACAGGTTATTTCCCCTGTAGAAAATGAGAGTGTTCGGTGCCGTGTTTTGACGATGGGTGTTTATCCGGAAGGGCACGAAAAAGATATTTGGGTCTTGCTGCGTCCATCCGACAACATGTATTATCCACAATCAGACCACACCAATACCTCGTTTAAACGCAATGGTGAGTGGCAGGTTATCACCCGGTTTGGAGGTTCGAAAGATGAAGATTATGATCTTATCGTGTTCGAAGCCGATGAGACAGCCTCTGATTTCTTCACGGCAACAATTGAAGAGTGGAAGAGCAATTTATTTTACCCTGGCCTGACAGATGATGAAATTCCCGAATCCGCAAATGAAGTTGACCGGATCACGGTCAGCCTGAAGGAAGATTGTCGGGGCGTTTTCTGACGAGCAGCTCTTCAAGTTCTTCAAGTGACTTGTTCTTGGTTTCCGGTACGATCCTCCAGACGAAGATCAATCCTGCAATGGCAAACAGGCCGTAGATGAGGAAGGTCATGCTGTTGCCTATGGTGGCCAGTTCCCACGGGAACACAAGCTGGACGAGGAAGCTGACACCGGAATTGATGAAACC
>SKYY01000213.1 GCA_007127665.1 Balneolales bacterium
ACAAGGAGCTCCGACTCCTTCATGGCGAATTTCAGTTCATCGATTCCCACAAACTGTGGCCAGCGGAAGCAGAAAGTGCAATATGCGTGGCAGGTCTGCCCCTGGCTCGGAAAGAACAGAGCGGTTTCCTGATATTTGTGCTGCATCCCGCTGAGTGTCTCACAACCGAGCTGCGGCGTGTTCTCGTCTTTTTGTCCGGCAGGATGTGGATTGAGCTGCATCCTTATTTCGTTGGCCGTATCCGCAATTTCCTGTTTGGATCCGCCTTTTTTCAGAACTGCAGCCATCTTGTCATAATGATGCTCTTTGAGCATCGTTTTTTGGGGGAAGGTAAGCTGGAACATGGGATCTTCAGGAATATTATCCCAATCGATCAGCTCCTCGATCACATAATTGTTAACCTTGAAAGGTAAAACATTTCCAACCACCCGGATATCGAACAGGATATCATCAGACAGTTTTCCTACCTGTGGGATATTCTCAAAGGTTCTGAGGTTATATGAGCGGAATTTGGGCGGTTTTCCATCGACAAAAAAAGACTCGTTTGGCTTGAAATCGAAATATGGCAATCTAACCTCCTTCTTTAGAAGTTCCCGGCTTGCCCTTTCTATTCTTCTTTGGAATGTTATAACGCGGGGTCTCACCGCTATCGTGCAGGACAAAACCAATTTCAGCACCCGATACAGGTGCGATCTGAACAGTTATGTTTTGTCAGATCTGTTAAAGTGACTTGCAATCCTGTCAAGTCAGGCAGCCAATGATTTCAGTGGCTACAATGTAGTGCAATGCCGGATCAGTTAATTTATGATACCGACTGCATATTTGTTATTACTTAAGTTAAGAGAATTTTGAAATTATGCAACAAGAATACTGGTAACTTCTGATCGCATAAAATATTGTGGGAAGAAAAAGCCATCCTCGTGAAATGCACTTCATGGCTTTTCTTCCCAGGGACAAATATTATACAAAAAACAGGTATAAAAAAGAACTTGAATCAGTCAATGTAGTGTTCACTGATCTGAGAACGGCTGCTGATTTCGTTGTCTGAATACTGTTTCTGGTCGTAGGCAACGCGGACACCGTCACTCCAGGTCCAGTCACCAAGAACTATGGTAACATCCACATCACGGCCCTGCTGCGGTTCGAACTGGGAATATGATATTTCAACTGGCAGCTGGTCACTGATGGACACCTTCATGGTCAGATCATATTCCCCGCCGATGTGTATGGTCTTGATATATTCATCTGATTCAATCAGAGTGGCTTCGAGCTGATCGGCTCTCATAGCCAGATAGACGGGATCGCGTTTGATTTCATCCACCATTGACGCGACAAACTCGGAGGGAAGCGGCTGTTCCTGACCGCCCATGCGCACCACTCCGCTCCCGTCGGCCACTTCGATAACCTGACTTCCCATAGGAGTAGCTATTTCCATGGTCATGGCATCGGGGAACCGGGTTCGGGTGGTTACCTCCAGCGACATCTCACCCTGAGGGGTTTGTACATGCTGAGTACCTTTAGTGACAAGAGTGCCGACCTCTGTTCCTTCTTCAATCATGGCTTGGGCTACTTTCTGCATCCACTCACGTCCCGCCTGTGCATCACCTTCAACAGCGGCACGCTCTGCTCCCGGACGGGGTATGGTGATGTCAATTTCCCGGTAGGGCCCCATATCAGCGAGCTGGTCATCAATGAGGTTCCGGTTGCCTACAATCAGGACCTTCATCTTGTCCGGCTGCAGATATTCATTGGCTACCCGGTAGATGTCGTCCACAGTAACCTGCCGGACCTGTTCTATATACTGTTCAAACGCGTCTTCCGGCAGGCCAAGATTGTAGTTGCTTATTCTTTCTGAAAGGATGCGTGCGTAGCTGTCATAGCGGAAGATAATCCGGTTGAACATCCGTTCGCGGGTCTCATCAAGTTCCAGTTGGGATACACGTTCATCCTGCAGCCGACGAATCTGGGCCATGGTTGCTTCGTAGGCTTGCTGTGTATTTTCGGCCGCCGTGCTCAGCCCGGCAAAGAACATTCCGGGGTAACGGACATTGCTGGAGTAAGTACCGAACACGCTGTAGGCGAGGCCCTGATCTGTTCGAACTTCCCGGAACAGCCTGCCGGAAAAACCGCCGCTAAGGATCTGGTTCATGACCTGCAGTGCTGCATAGTCCGGATTGTCCCGGTATCCGCCGATATGTCCCATCCGGATCTGACTCTGGTTCATGTCGCCTTTGTGTGCGAAAAAGAGACCGGATTCGAACTCATAGTCCACCTCCGGCAGATCCATATCCACGGGTTCTCCCTCTTTAAAAATTCCGAAAGCTTCCTTCAGCTGCGTCCGGATAGCCGCAGGGTCGAAATCGCCGATCACACCAACCAGCAGGTTGCTGGCCTGGAATGTTTTATCATGGAAGCCGACGATGTCCTCCCGTGTGATATTATCGAGGGTGGCATATTCAATGCTCCTTGCGTATACCGATTCCGGACCGTATATCAGTTTTCGGAATTCGCGGGCGGCTACCGAAGAGGCTTCGTCATTCCTTCGGGATATGGCTGTCCTTTGCTGTGTTTTAGCCAGATCGATGCGCTCCTGGGGAAACAGGGGATTCTTGAGGAGATCGGTGAATACCGGGAGCAGGTCATCAAAATCTTCTTTAAGGACATTCATTCGGGCAGAGCCGTTGGTCAGGCCGAAAGAGGTCTCCATACTGGCGGCACGAGCTTCAAGAAGCTCGTTGAGGTCCTCATCGGGATGCTGCTCCGACCCGCCGGCGCGCAGTACATTGCCGGTGATCCAGGCCAGTCCGGCTTTTTCACCGGGCTCCATCCAGGAACCGCCGTTGACGATTACATTTACGTTGACGAGGGGCAGCTCCTGGTCCTGCAGCAGGAAGAACTCAATGCCATTGTGGGAAAAGCGCTCCACTTCGGGAGTTGTGAAGGTTTTGGGTTCCGGGAATTCCAGTCCCTCGACCGGGCTTTGGAGTGCCGGTACGGAAGAGCCGCATCCACCCAGCAAAACAAGTAAAAGCAGAAAAACGGATAGTTGTCTCATCGTGATTCTCAGGTTAGGATGTTAGTTGGATGCAGTGGCTTCATCGCGGGTGCGAATGGCGCCGACGGTTCGGTGCTGTCTGTTGAAATAGGTTTCAACAACACGCTGCAGATCATCGGCAGTGATTTTGTCCATCTCATCGAGGTCCGTAAAAATGGCACGCCAATCGCCTCTCTTTCCATGTGCCTGTGCAAAATTGAGTGCCATGCCCTGGTTTGAAGCGAGGCCCCGTATTACCGACGCACGCGCATTGGTACGCACCCGTTGAAGTTCGCTCTCCTCAATATCACCTTCCCGGATCCGGTCCAGTTCTTCGTAGA